>DATKYL010000121.1:0-6475 GCA_035528515.1 Acidobacteriota bacterium
TGGATCGAGAGGATCACGTCCCGGCCGTCGGCGCGTTCGCTCTTGAGGTCCTCGTTGACCTGCCAGCAGATGGTCTCAATGCGTGACAGCAGGGAATCGGTATCGGCCTCCTGCCGCCCGGCGACCAGGGAGAGATTGATGGGCACTTCGTCGCCATCGATATTGTGGAAGAATGTCACGCCGATCAGACCGCCGCCGACCAGGCCGACGGTGAGCATGACGAGCGCGATCGGTGCAACGATCACGATCCACTTGTAGCGCAGGGCGGCGCGCAGCACCGGCGCGTAGATCCGGTGGGTCATGTACCCGATGATGCCCTCGATCTTCTCCCGGATCGGCGAGTTCTTGCGTTCCGCGCTCAGGCCTTTCGAGTGCGCCAGATGCGACGGTAGAATCAGGAACGCTTCGACCAGCGAGAAGAGAAGCGAGGCAATCACCACCAGCCCCATCTGCCAGAGCATCTCGCCCATCATTCCCTGGAGAAAGAGGAACGCCATGAAGACGATAACGGTGGTCAGCACCGAGGACGCGACCGGGGCGACGACCTCGAGTGCTCCGTCGATGGCCGCCTTGAGCGCCGGTTTGCCGCGCTCGTAGTGGGTGAAAATGTTCTCCCCGACGACAATTGCATCGTCAACCAGGATACCGACCACGATGATCATGCCCGACAGCGTCATGACATTGATCGTGATTCCGGAAAACGCGCCGATCACGAACATGCCCGCGAAAGAGAAGGGGATGCTCGCCCCCACCCAGAACGAGAGGCGGAGGTTCAAGAAGAAGCCGAGGCAGATCAAGACCAGAATGAGACCGAGGATGCCGTTGCGGACAAGCAGTTCGAGACGCTGTTTGAGCGGCACGGTCATATCGCGTAACACCACCGCCCGGACACCTTCGTGGGTGGCGTTGAACTCGGAGATGACCTTTTCGATGCGCTCGCCGATGGCGAGGATATCCTCGTCCTCCGTCTGGTTGACTTCCAGAACGACCGCGTGCTGGCTATTGTAGTAGGTCCTGTCGGGCACATCCTGCCACTGCTCTTTGACCTCGGCGACGTCGCGGAGACGGATGACGGTGCCGTCGGGGTTGCCGCGAATCGGGATGTCGAGCATGTCTTCGGCGTAGTAATTCCGCCCCCAGGCGCGGATGAGAATTTCCTCATCGTCGGTGTCAAACTTGCCGCCGGAGATATTCACATTGGCCTGGCTGACGGCCTGCCGGATCTGGTCGAACGTCAGTTGGTAGCGGCGCATGTCGGACTCGGACACCTCGATGGAGAATTCGAGCGCCGGCAACCCGCCGATCGTGACCTGCGATATCTCGTCCGTCGCGATCAGCTCGTCGCGCAGTTCGTCGGCGAGGTGTTTCAGATTGTAGCGGTCAGTCTCTCCGTGCAGACCGATCGACATCGACAGGCTGAGGAACTTGCGTTCATAGATAACCGGTTTTTCCGCGTCGATGGGGAAGGAGTTGATGCGATCGACGGCGTTCTTGACGTCGGCCAGGAGCTTGTCGATGTCTGCGCCCAGGACCGTTTCCACCGTGACGAGGCCCGAGTTTTCCCGCGACACCGACGTGACACGCTCGATTCCATGGAGCCCGTCGAGGTTGTCCTCTATCTTGAGTACGACACCTTCTTCGACTTCCTCGGGCGACGCGCCCGGGTAGGCAACCTCGACCGTGATCAGACGGGGATCGCTTTCCGGGAAGAACGAGTAGCGCATTTGCGCCAGCGCAATCAGCCCGAACAAGATCACGCCGAACATGAAGACCGTGACCCAGACCGGGTAGCGTATGAGAAATGCGATGACGCGGCGCATCACTCCCCCCGATCCCCGGATGCCGCGGTTTTCGACTGCGCCGGCATCCCCGGCGCCACACCCTGCATGATCTCCACGACGAGCGTGTCGTTGTCTTCGATGCCGCCGTTCACGATGATCCGGCCGGTCTCGCGACGAAGGATCTCTACCTCGCGCCTTTCCAGAACGCCGTTGGCGATCAGGTAAACGTACCGATTCTCATATACTGCTTTGGGCGGGATGGTGAAGGCGCTGTCTATCGTGCGACCGGGCAAGCGCGCGGTGAGGAAAACACCGCTCAGCAAGGAGGCCGTCCGGCCGCCGTCCACCGCGACGTATAGCTCGACTGTCTGCGTGCGCGTGTCGATATCGCTCCCGACGCGCACAATGGTCCCCGTCCAAACACCGGCAAGCTCGGATGACGTGAAGGTGACCTGTCCGCGTCGGTCGATCCATTGGATGTCCTCAACTTCGACCGGCACCGCGACTTCCATTTCTTCGAGGTTGATGATTTCTCCCATGAGCGTGCCGGCGCGGGCCGTCGAACCGACCCGCGAACTCGTCGAAACGATCGAGCCGTCGAAAGGCGCATGGATGGAGTGCTTTTCGAGCCGGACTTCGAGGTCGCGCACGGAGAAGTAGAGTTTGTAGACGCCGAAGCGCGACAGGTACAGCTTGATTCTGGGATTGCCGGTTTCCGGAATCGGCGCGATTGGGCGGTCGAAACCGCAAGAGTCAAAGTAATCCAGCCAGACCTCGTACTCGTCCGGGAAATCGAGCTTGATCTCGGGCAGAACCGACGCCAGCGCCGTCAAGAGATCGCTCTTGGTGCTGTTCAGATTGTAGCGCGTCTGGCGATCGTCGATCTTCAGCAGCAGATCGCCCTTCTTAAACGATTGCGCCGGTCGGAAACGAATTGCGCCCCTTTCGATTGTTCCCGCGACCTCCGCGTAGAGCTGTACCGGCTGGGCGCTCACCGCTCGTCCGTAGGCGGTCACCTCAACCTGGACCGGCTGCAGGTGGACGACCGAGGTCGCCACCACCTTCGGCCTCGCCTCGGGCGGGCGTTTCGGCGTCTCCTCTCGCAGCGCGAGCAGACTCATCATGACTGCGAAACCGGCCACGATGATGAGCACGGGCAGAATAATCTTGGTCGATTGTTTCATGGAGTGCCTTTCAGCAACGGTCGGGGCATCGCCTCAACAAGCAGATGTTCCGCCATTTTGCTCCGTTGATGTTCCAACTGTTACAGACGCAACTATGTAAGCAAAGGAAAGGCCTTCACCCTTCCAAGTTGGCGCGGACCAGCCGGAGGACTTTACGGCAGGTCTTAACATTTTGAGAGTCAATGCCTTGCAGGGCCTCGCGCTCGGTCTTGTGCACGATCTCTACTAGTTCCCCCACCGTCTGTCTGCCCTGCTTGGTCAGGAAGATCAGCTTCTGGCGGCGATCGGCCTTGTCGGGGACGCGGGCCACCAGATTCCTGGCCTCCAAGGCGTCAAGCCAGCGTGTCGTGGCGGTCTTATCCCGGAACATATGATCGGTAACCTCTTGTTGATTAACGCCTTCGTGTTCGGAGAGGAAGCCCAGCAGCATCATATAGTCAGCCGACAGATCAGAACCTGCCTGTACGAGATTGTGATCGAGTCGCCGTTTCATCGCCCGTCCGGTCGTGCCGACCAGGCGGCCGAAGAAATCCTTTGTATCCTTAGAAGTAGAACTCATCGATCCTCACCCGTTCCGTTTGCAACGGTTTCATATGAGACTATAACGATAATTTGTGGGAAAGGTCCAAGTGATTTTGGTTGCAGACCGGAGACTGAGATCGATCCGCGGTGTCGTGTATCTGCCCGTGGGCAGATTCTCGTGGTCGGATCAGAACGCGTGGCCGGCGGCGATATGCCAGCGGTTCGGTGGTTCGTCGCCTCGGGGATCGAGGTTGACCGCGAAATCGATGCGCACGATACCGATCGGCGTTCCCGCCCGCAAGCCGATCCCTGCCGCGGTGCGGAGATCACTGAGGCTGATCGCGTCGGCATGGGACCAGACATTCCCCAAGTCGAAGAACGCCGCCGCGCCGAACATCTTGTAGATGACCTGGCGAATCTCGAGCACCGTCCAGACCAGTTTGTACCGGCCGCCCAAGGGTGCGTCCGATTCAGAGAGCGGACCGACTGACTGGTAGTCGAAGCCGCGCAGTGACAGTGGGCCGCCGGCGTAGAAGCGCTCGTTGAGTGGTATGCTGTCGGCCCCGCCCAGGAATCCGATCCAACCCAGTTCCACCGACGATCCCAGGACGGTTGCGCGGGCGACCGACACAAACCCCTTGCCGCGAATCACCGTCCGCGTAAAACTGTTCGTTCCCCCGAGCAGCGCGCCCGCTACCTCATTGATCCATTCGCCGTAGAAACCGTGTGCGGGGGCGAAGAAGTTGTCGCGCGTGTCGTACCGCAGCGACGCCGTCAGGCTGCGCGTGTTCGAACCGACGTCCTTAGGGGTTTCATCGGTCATGACGTTGCGCAGGATGGCGTTCTCCGTGCGAAGCGCGAGGGCGATGTTGGTGTTCCGTCCGATCTGGCGGCCGAGCACACTGCGCACCATCCAGCGTTCGGCCTCGTACCCGGGCTCGTCGAGAAACCCGTAGAGCGCCGAGAGATCGGTGCGCCACCGTGTCCCGAACGTCCACGGTTCGGTGAAGGAGCCCTCAATGCTCCGGCTGATGCGGGAGGCGGCCAGGCTCAAACCGATCTGGCGCGCGGTGCCCATCAGATTCCGCGTCGCGATCTCCACCCGCCCGCTGACCCGCTCGACCGAACCGTACCCGATGGCGGCGTTGAACGCGCCGGTCTCTGCTTCGGTGCATTCGATCAGAACGTCACGCTCCGTCGCGGTCGAGTCGGGCGCCGGCTGCAGCCGCAGGAAGACGCTCTTAAACAGATTCGTGCGATACAGCCGTCTCTGGGATTCCAAGAGACGGGCGGGACGGGCGGTATCACCACGGGCAAACGCCAACTCCCGCATGACGACGTGGGAGCGTGTATGGGAGAGCCCTTCGGTCCGGATATCGCGAATCGTTGCCGGTTTACCCTCGGTCACGCGGAGTGCGACGGATACGCGATGGTTGAGCGAGTCCAGAGTGACATCCGGTTTCACGGCGGCATCGACATACCCGCGGGCGCCGTAACGGGCGACGATATTCAGCATCCCGCG
Source organism: Acidobacteriota bacterium (assembly GCA_035528515.1). Lineage (GTDB taxonomy): Bacteria > Zixibacteria > MSB-5A5 > WJJR01 > WJJR01 > DATKYL01. The sequence goes on from DATKYL010000121.1 coordinate 5,010, forward strand.
TTGCAGGGCGGATCGCCGGTACGGTTCGCCCGGGCTCAGACCGACGGATGACAGGAGTTCATCGGCGGTGAAAATCGTATTGCCCGACAGGCCGATCGTGTCGACGAACGTGCGCTCACCCTCGTTGAGGGCGATCTGAACGGACACTGACCGATCCAGTGAATCGATCGTGACCGTCGTATCCGCGATGCGTGCCTCGAGGTAACCGTTATCCTGATAGAACGCGATCAGATTGGCGCAATCGTCGGCCAGGATTTCGGGAAAGAAGCGCACACGTCGGAGGAATCCCGATGGGACTGTCAGCATCAATCGCTGCAGGCGGGCCTGATCGTAGACATCGTTTCCGGTGATGGAGACACTGCGCACGCGGAGTTTGTCCTCCGCCCGCGATGGCGAACAGAACCCGATTCCGATCATAAGACCGGTCAGACATATGATCACGGGCAGGCGGGTCTTCATTTGATCGGCACGCTGTACTGGAGTCCCAGGACCGAGCGCCCCTGCTGGGTTGTCTGGCCCTCGAGCGAGAATCTGCGCGAGAGACTGTAATTGAGACGGAGCGCCTGATCGTTGAGGTGCCCGACCGCCGTTGAATAGGTCAGCTTGAGGCGTCCGCTCAGTCGGCGTGAGGCCAGCAGGCGCGCCTCGTCGGGGCCGCTGGTGCGGAAGATATTCCCCTCTACCGACACCTCCTCCAGACCGAGCGCACCGCCGACCCGGTTGGTGAGAAAACCGGCGACACGTTGCCCCGCCAATTCCGCGCTGCGCGCCAGAAGCACGTCGCGCGTGCCGCCCTCACCGTTCGCATCCCCGCCGCTGAACTGGCTCCGTGTGGCGCCGACCGTCAGGAGGGCGAGGATGTCACCCTTGTCGAGGGGGGGATCGGAATCCAGATTCACAGTCAGCTCCTCCGGCGTGCCCTCGACGGAGATGGTGATGAGATAAGGTGTGGCGATCATGCCGCTGTATGTCGTGACACGAGTATCGGCGCGCAGGACGATTTCCGGGTTGATGGCCTCCGGATCGGCGAAGAGCAATTGACCCTCACGGACCGTGAAGCGGCGGTCCAGATAGAGCAAGTACCCCTCTTGGATACCGACCCTGCCCGCCACCGCGGGCCGGGCGACGCTGCCAGTCGCCGCAAGAGCGACGCTGAGTCGGATGCGGGCCAGATTGTTGTCGATCCAGAGACTGTCGGATGCACGCAGGCGCACATCGAGGCGCGTGTTCTCAAGCATCGCCGGCAACGGCGGACGGGTACGTTCAACCGAATGCGCCCAGGGAACCAGGGCCTGCGGCTTCACGCGCGCGAGCACCCATGAGGGACCCAATGTCACCTCGCCCTGAAGTGCCGACTCCTCCTCGGTCTGTGTGAAGCGGAGATAAACGGAGTCAACCACGACGCTCACCATCTTGGGACGTCTGTAGCGAATGCGACTCGCAAACAGCGCCAGGTCGGCGGCCGC
>DATKYL010000122.1:0-15407 GCA_035528515.1 Acidobacteriota bacterium
TGTTGACCATTACGAAGCTCATCACCGTGTTCGAGTCCTATGACACGGTCGATGAAGCGGTGGCGAGTTTCTAAACGGGAACCCGATCCGGCAGCGACCCTGATGACCGCATCTTCCCCCGTAACCGCACGGCTGGTGATACCCAGCGATCCGCACCGTATTGCCGAAGCCGACGAATTCCTGGAAGGGACGCTCAGGGAGCATGGCGTTCCCGACAGCTTGGTGACCGATCTGGCGATTGCCGCCACGGAACTGGTTAACAACGCCATCATCCACGGGAACAAAGAGAACCTCTCCAAGACCGTGACGTTGACGGTCACCATCTCCGGTGACGAGGTGGAAATCCGCGTGGCGGATCAAGGGGATGGCTTTCACCCCAACGAAGTCCCCAGTCCCTTAGCGGAGGAAAATCTCCTCAAGGAGGTGGGACGGGGAATCTTCATCGTCCGTTCCCTCATGGATGAGGTAGAATATGAGCAAGTGCCCGGTAAGGGCAGTGTCGTTGTGGCACGGAAGAGTTTGACCTCAGAATAGCGGGTGCCCGTCCCGTCGTGCGTGCATCGGGCGGCACGGGGCCATGCGGGGGCCCTGCGGTTGGATTGGCCGGTTGTAATTGCAGTCCTCTATCTGATCCTGGGGGCCATCCTCTGGTGGCTCGGGATCGTCATCCTCCGCGAAAACCCACGTAGTCGCGTCAATCGTGTTACGGCTCTGATGCTGTCTTTCGCAGGGCTGGGGCCGATCTTCGCCGCCATCGGCAGCACAATGGGACTGGTGCAGGCGGTTGATCCGGCCACGAGGCCATCGCTGCCGTACAATCTCTTCTACGTTTGGGAGTTCTTCTTCCCCCAATTGCTCCTGTTCTCATTCGTCTTCCCCCGCGAGCACCGGTGGGTCGGTCGCTTCCGGCGCTCAAGCTATCTGATCTTTCTGCCCCACGTGATCCATGTCGCGGTGCTGACCCTCTGGGCCCGTCCTGATTTCAGCGGTCTGCAGATCGAAGCCGGGTCGCAGATCTTCCAGACTCTGCTGGCACCGATCAATTTGATGGTCCGCATCGCCTCAACCGGGCTGACGCTCGTCTTTGAGGCGCACGTCAAGTTCTTCTCGGTCGTCAACCTCCTCTACATCGTTGCCGCGGTCTGGGCCCTGCACCGCGGCTATCGTTCTCTGACCAATCCCCGATTGCGAAACCAAGTCCGCATCATCATCGTCGGGATCCTCTCGGGCGTCAGTCTTTACACCATCGCATTCATCGCACCGACCTTGGGGCTGTTCGATCTGCCCGAGCCGATCCGTGTCGGCCTTGCGATTCTGGCCCTGCTGGTCGGTGTGACCGCGATCGCCTGGTCGATCATCCGCTACCAGTTTCTGGATGTCCGGCTCTTCGTCCGTCAGTCAGTGGTGTTCACGATCTCCTCGGGCCTGCTGGTCGGGATGTATCTGCTTCTGATCACGCGGGTCTCGACGTTTATCAAGGATATGCTCGATTTTCAGAGCCCGCTGGTCGATGTGGCCTTCGTTGTCCTCGTTCTGATCTTCTTCCAGCCTATGAAAAACCGCGTGGATGGCTGGATCACCCGCCTGTTTCTCCGCGATGAAGCCGATCCGCGCGCGATCCTGGAGGCGTTCTCGCGGGAGATCATTTCGGTCTTTTCGGTCGACGATCTCAAAGCCAGGATGCTCAAGGTCATTACTGAGCAGCTCTTTGTGGAGCGTGCCTTCTTTGCGCACCGGGAACCGGGCGGTCGCTGGTTTTCCCTCGAACTGGCGGGTCTCGAGAACCAGGCCATTCCGATCGACGATCCGTTTTTCACGGAGGCGACGGTGCGCGGACGCCCGGCGGCATTCGAAGAGTTTGTCCTCGATCGGCCGCTGTCCGCGATGACGGAAATCCTTACGCGCTGGCAGTGCTACCTCGTGGTCCCGATTGTCGACCGGGGAGAATTGACGGCTGCCCTGATGCTGGGCGACAAGATCTCAGGTTACAAGTACACGGTTGAGGACGTCAATCTCCTCGCGACGCTGGCCAATCAACTGGCAGTCGCGTTCACGAATGTGGGACTCTACGAGGAAGCTCTTGAGCGGCAGAGCCTTGAAGACGAAATGAACGTCGCCCGCCGCATCCAGATGCGTCTGTTGCCCCGAGAGTCACCGGTCGGGCCGACGTATCAGGTGGCGGCGTTCGCTCAGCCCTCACGTCAGGTCGGTGGCGACTACTACGATTTCTTCTTCCTCTCCGGGGGGCGTCTCGGCATCGTGATCGCCGATGTGTCGGGCAAGGGTCTGGGGGCGGCGTTGCTCGTATCGCAGTTGCAGGCCTTCCTGAAGTCCGAGCTGCGTACGCCCCGGCGGGTCTGTGAGTATGTGACCAACACCAATGCCCTTGTCGTGGAATCGACGGCGACCGATCAGTTCGCCACGCTCGTCTATGCCGAGTTTGATCCCGAAACCCGTGTCCTCGAATACACCAACGCGGGCCACAACTACCCGATCGTTGTACGGTCGGATGGATCGCCCGCCTATCTCGACCAGGGAGGACTGGTATTGGGGGCATTTCAGAGCGCAACGTATGTGACCGGCCGCGTGACCCTCGATCCGGATGACGTGGTCCTCTTCTACACCGACGGGTTGTCTGATCTCGAGGACCACCGGGGGAACGATTTCGGCGATGCCCGGATCCTTCAGTTTCTTCGCGATAAGCGGCATCTGCCGGCCGAGGCTCTCAAGAACGAACTGGTCCGCGAGGCCACGGAATTCTCCCGGGGTGAGTTGGGGTTTGATGATCTGACGATGGTGATTCTCAAGGTGCTGACGCCGCCGGAGACCGCAAACGGCTCGTGAGAATGCCTCCCGCCGGGTCTTCGGCCGCCGTTTTCCGGTGTCCCCACCGGTTCCCGGCGTTATAATCCGTGGGGATGTGACGTGCGCGATTTGAATGAAACCTTGGGCCCGATACGACCATGACCCAGCCTGATCCCGGCCACTATCGTTTCTGTCCGTTGTGTGCCACGGAGTTGGTGCTACGTCCAGACGGCGATCGGCCGCGGCTGACCTGTCCGCGTTGTGCGTTCATTTACTACCACAACCCCGTACCGGCGGCTGGCGGTGTCATCTTCCGCGAGGAACAAATCTGCCTGGTGCGCCGCGCGGTTCCGCCCCGCGTCGGCGACTGGACGCTGCCGGCCGGATTCCTTGAGTACGAGGAGACGTCGCAGGAGTGCGCCGTCCGCGAGATCGCCGAGGAGACCGGTCTCCGCGTGGCGGTGGGTGATCTTCTGGGGGTATACATGGGATTCGATGACTCCCGCCAGCACGCGCTCCTGATCGTGTACTGGGTCGACGAACTCGGGGACGTTCAACCGGTGGCCGGCGATGACGCGGCGGAAGTCGGGTTTTTTGCGCCCGCTGAGATTCCCGCGAACATTGCCTTCCGCGCGCACCGTGAGGCCCTGCGCGATGTCTTCGCGCATTCCCGATTCAGAGCCGCGCATTCCACGAGGGCAGGGCATGGGACATGAAGGCCGAGCGATGAGTACCACGCGACGTGCGCTCCGGTGTTTCGGTATCGCGACCGCTCTGCTGCTTGCGGCGGCGGCCGGTCGCGCGACGGCGCAGACACCGTCCACCTACGGAAAGCTGTCCGCCGACAGCCGCACCCTGACGTGGGAACCGGAGGACGGTGCCACGCTGACAGGACGTCACGACGATCTCGGCCTGTTCCCGGCGGATCTGGCCGCTTTTCGTGATGTCTTCGTATCCGGTGGTCTGGTTCTGAGACGAGGGACCGTCGCCACCTCCGACATCGCCGTGAGGCCGCCACTGGTCGGCCGGGGAACCGTGGAAATCATGTTTGCGCCGCTGGCTGCCACGGACTACCCGGAGGAGGTGCTGTGGGCGGCCGGAACGCAGGCGGTGGTGGCAGCCGGCGACTTCTGGCCGGGGACGATTGTCGCGTTCGACGGCGAGGTGGTTGTGGCGGGCGAAGTGGCCGGTCACGTCATCGCTATCGGAGCGGATGTGACGATCCGGGAGGCCGCGTCGGTGCGCGGCACGGTCATCGTCATCGGCGGCATCCTGCGGCAGCGCGGGGATGGCAAGATATACGGAGACATCTTCGCACCCGGGGGCCACCGCCGACCGCGGCTCACGATTTCTCGTGCCTGGGAGTTCGAGGAGGAGGGCTTCGCGTGGCGTCCGCAGGTGTCCTACGACCGGGTCGACGGTTTTCGCGGGGGGCTCGAGTTTCGTCTGCGCGGGAGCGCGTTTCAGCCGCAGGTGCGCGTAGCGGTAGCGTACGCCTTCGCCTCAGAAACCTGGCAATATCGACTCGAGGTCCGTCAGCGTCTTGTGCGCGATTTCGATCTGGAGGCGGCTGCCCGGATCTATCGCATGACCGATACCGATGACTCGTCATGGGTGGGGCGCGACGAGAACACCGTCTTCGGCTTGGTCGCGGGTTCCGATTACCGCGACTACTTCGGCGCCGACGGCGGAGAGTTGGCGGTGACCTACAAGTACCGCGAGCGCGGCGTCGTCTCCCTGGGTTATCGCAACGTCGATTATCGCTGGCTTTCGGCCTCACCCAACCTGTGGCACCTCTTCCGGCGGGATCACGATTTTCGCGACAACTTCTCCACTGCGCCCATCCCCGACCAGGATTCCACCGCGTTCGCCGACTACATCAGTGATTTCGAACAACGAACATCGGCCGTCATCCTGACGTTCGGTGTCGAGCCCCTCGAAACGGCGCGCCACGCCGTCGGGTTCAACGGCACGCTGCGGGCGGTCTATGAAATCGCCGGCGGCAGGCTGGGAGGGGATTACGACTACGATCGGGTCATGTTGGAGGCCAGGGGGTGGTGGGATACGGGGGAATGGCATCGCCTCTCACTGCGGCTCTTCTACGGTGCCGGACGGCGCGATCTGCCTCCCAATAAGTTGTTCTATCTCGGCGGGGCCGGCTCGTTGCGCGGATACCGGCAGAAGGCGTTTGTCGGCGACGAGGCATTCCTGGGCACAGTTGAGTATCGGTTCAACTACTGGGCCAACGACCTGCTCGATGGGGGCGTGATCCTCTTTCTGGACGTCGGTCGCGCGACCACCCATCCAAAATTCTGGCAGCCACGGAAGTTCAAGACCAACGTGGGCATTGGGTTGGGCTTGGGCGATGCGGTCCGTCTTGACGTCGCCAAGGGGCTGGACTATTCCGACCGCGACATCAAGGTTACGGTGCGGCTAACCATGGCGCGGTAGCTGCAGGAATCCCGGACTGTCGTTTCCGTCAATTCAGAGATCCACCGTGGTCATGGCGAGGCTGGTGACGGCCGACCTGCCCCCGCGGAAGACGCTCGGAAAAACGGAACACGCGGCCGCCGGCAGCCGGCCCGGGTTCGGCGTTAAGTTGCCGATTACCAACGCATTGTCCCCGTATTGCTCTCTAAAGACCCACGATTCGTTGACGATACCAGATTATAGTCGGTGCCACCGTCCGCCTGTCTCGGCACCGAACGGGGGAGTCAATGACCAGCATCAGAGAGAAGAAAACTGGAGGGCAGCCGGGACGCGGTATGTCAGTGGCAGTCGCCTCCAAGGTCACATCAGAATCCGGTACTGGAAGTTCGATCTTTGACGATCTCTCGGAACTCGATGCGGAGCACGCGGGATCCGGTGGCGTGAAGGAAGTATCCGGGAGCCGCTCGCGCAATCTCGAGGCTCTGCTCGACATCTCCAAGGCGATCAATTCGACGCTCGTGCTCGATGAGATCCTGAGTCGCGTGATGAAACACGCGATTGCCTTCCTCAACGCCGAGCGCGGTTTTCTGATGTTGCTGGACGAGAGCGGCGAACTGCGCGTCCGCACGGCCTATAACATCAAGAAAGAATCCCTCGATACCGCGGAGGATTTCCAGATTTCGCGTTCGGTGGCGAATCGCGTGGCCGCCCGCGGCGAATCGGAATACACCTCCAATGCCCAAGAGGATCCGCGTTACGCCCACCAGAAGTCGGTGGCCGAACTCAATCTCCGGTTCATCATCTGTGTCCCGCTGAAGGTGAAGGATCGCGTCATTGGCGTCTGCTATCTGGACAACCAGTCCCGCGCCGGGCTGTTCGGGAAGAGCGATCTGCGGTTGTTCGAGCTGTTCGCCGAACAAGCGGCTATCGCGATCGAGAATGCCAAGCTGTACGGGCGTCTCCTGTCTCTCACCCGGTACAACGAGAACGTGGTCAATAAGACGCCGGTGGGCATCATCGTCGTCGACAGCCAGTTCCGCGTCCTGACGATCAACGACACCGCCGAGCAGATCTGGCGCTGTCCCGACAGCCTCTGGGACGGCAAATCGTTGGTTGCCGAGGGGCACACGCTCCTCGAAATCCTGCCGTTGCAGGATCGCCCCTGGTGGCAGCGGGCGCTGACCGACGTCCTGCGGGGACACAAACCGCTGGCGAAGGACAAGTACTTCCTGACGATCGGCGGCCGCGAGACCGCGCTGTCGCTGAAGATCTCGCCGCTCAACGGGATCACCGGGGAAGAGCTGAAGATGATCATCGTGGCCGAGGACATCACTGAGAAGGTGATATTGGAGAAGTATGTCATTCTCTCGGAGAAGATGGTTGCCAAAGGAGAGATGGCCGCGTCCATCGGGCACGAGTTGAACAACCATCTGGAAATCCTCTCCGCGCACTCCGAGCTGCTCCCCCTGCATCTCGAGCGCAACCGCCTCGACAAGCTGGGCGAGAGTTGCACCAAGATTCAGGAATCCATCGATGCCATGGCGCGTTTCACGCGGGGGCTGATGGATTACACGCAGATCGACACCGAACTGGTGGAACACGATCTCAAGAGCCTGATCGAGGAACACCTCTTCACGATCAAACCCCTGCGCACCTTCGCGAATGTCCATTTCACGTGCGATTTCGGCGCCGACGTCCCGCACGTGCGACTCGATGCGGGGCAGATTCATTCGGTGCTTCTGAATCTGTACAACAACGCCGTCGATGCGGCGTGCGAAACCCGACCGATGGAGATCCAAGTCGCCGGTTCCTACCTCCCGTCCGACAACGTGGTTGAGATTACCGTGGCCGATAACGGAGTGGGGATTGCGCGCGACGTGATGGAACGGCTGTTCGAGTCTCGTTTCACCACGAAAAAGGGCGGCCACGGTCTGGGTCTGTCGAACTGCCGGACGATCATCCAAAACCACGGCGGCACGATCCACGCTGAGACGAGACCCGGCGAAGGGACGACTTTCTTCATTCGTCTGCCGGCCTCGCGACCCTACGCCTCCTTTGACAGTTGACGCGGCGTCGGCGGGAGGCGGTACCTGATGCCGGATATGTCGACCCCAATCGGGCCCTACCGGGGAATACCCGTCGGTCGCGGCGGTTTCGCCACCGTCTATCGCGTCGATGGCCCGCTGGCGCTGAAGTGGGCCGATCGCGATGCCGACGTGGAGATTCTGGCCTCGCTCTTCCACGAATTCGACGTCGGTTCAGAACTGATTCACCCCCAGATTCCCCGGACGCTTGAGATCGGCTCCTCGGAAGGCCGTCCCTTCATCGTGTCACAGTTCATCGACGGGCCGCCACTGGCGGAGACAATTCCGCACGCGCGGCAAGAAGACTTCGTCGATGTGTTGTCCCGTCTCGGACGTGTGCTCTGGTTTCTACACCGCCGGGGTTGGGTCCACGGTGACTTGAAGCCGGACAACATACGCTGGGGACGCACTGCCGGATCGGCCGACGGCATGGAGCTGTATCTGCTGGACTTCGGTCTGGCCCGCCGCGTCGGTGATGAAGGCCGGCCGCGCGGGGCCGGGACGATCGGGTACTGTGCGCCCGAATTCCTCGAATGCTGTTCAGCCGACGGGCGCGCCGACTGGTATGCCGTCGGCGCTATCCTCTATGAATGGGTCTACGGTCAGCGTCCTTTTGCGGCCGCGGAGCCGGCGGTCGAAATCGCCGGGCACTGCGAGACGCCTCCCGATCTCAGCCGCACGCCGGTCCGTCCGGCGCCGTCCTGGGCGCCGGAAGTCATCGAGCGTCTCCTTTCCAAGAACGCCGATGCTCGTGCCGCGGACGAGTGGTCGCTTCTCGCGTGGCTCGCGGAGTACGTGCCCGCACTTGAACCGTCGCACCTCATCAACTGCGACCGCGACTGGTATCGCCGAAGCGAGGACCGGCGGGTGATCGCATCGGAGCGGGAGTTTGTCGCCTCGCTCGTCCCGCCGGCGACGGAACAGCCGGTCGACTGGGTGGTCGATGCTCGCGGCGAGATTGTGGAGCGTTACCTCACGCTCACGGTTGCCGTCATGGTCCGGGAAGGATATGCCGTCGCCAACGCGCCGCCGGCCGACATGAAGCGCGATGACGGTGCGCGGTCCCGACTGCGCGGCGAATCCGTCACGGTCCCGCCGGCACATCTGACGATTGAGTGGATCGGCGCGCGGCTCCCGACCTCGGCCGGCGCGGCCGAGATTCCGCCGCCTCAGACACGAACAGTTTCAATTCTCCCCTGGAATGGACCGCGCGTCACCTCGTATCTGGCAGGTTTGACGGGCGACGAGGAGTTCGCGACGTTCTGGTCGCCGCATGTTTTACGACAGACCGGTGGTATCCCGAGCGCCGTCTCGGCTCTCATCGGTGAGCTGATGCAGGAGGATCACCTCCGTGTCTCCGATGGCCGGTGGCAGATCGATGAGACGGCCCTGACCGGTTGGTCCGAGGGCGAGACCGCCCGTCCGCTTTTTGCGGCGGCAACGGGTGAACTCGACGAAGCGGAAACACGGGTGTGTGAGTGGCTTGCCCTGGGACGTTCGTTCGGGTCGCGTCGTCTGCTGCGCGCCCTGTGCACTGACGATTGCGATGACTGCGACGCCGTGATCGATCGTCTGGTTCACCGCGGCGTCATCGTTGTTGATCCCGCAACTGATCTGGATACGCGTTTGCGCCTCGACGGTCACGACGGTACGCTTCGGGGAAGCATGCCTGTCGCGCGCCGGCGATGTGACGCCCGTCGTCTGGCGGAACTCTTGTCGGCTGAAGTCCTGACGCCGGAATGGCGCCATGCCGCCGTCACCGCCGCCTGCTGCGCCGATGCGCATCGGTGGGATCATGCGGCTGAGTTCGCGGTGCGGGCGGCTTCCCTTGAACTGGCACGCGACAACCGGGACGAGGCCGAGCGCCTGGTCGCGCGCGCGGAGGATGCCGCGGCACGTATCACCGACGCAGCGGCCCGCACCGGTCGGCAGGGACGGGCGTGTTTGGTTCTGGGTGATCTGCGCAAAGCCACCGGGCAGATTGAGGAAGCGCTGCGCGCTTATCGGGAAGTTCTCAGGCTGGGACGGCGCGTGGGCGATCGCCACCTGCTGGCTGACGCACTGAAGAAGCTGGGTGACCTCTACCGTATCACGCGCCGGTTCGACAAGGGCGTGCGCGCGTTGCGTATCGCCCGCCGCTTGTGGGAAGAACTCGGCGACCGCGCGCAGGTGTCGCGTACGCTGAATAATCTCGGCAACATGTACTGGGTCGCGGCCGACCGCGAGCGCGCCCGCGATCATTGGGAAGCGGCGCTGGTCATCCAACGCACAATGGGTTTGGACGAATCGGCGGCCACGACACTCTCCAATCTCGGGGCGCTGCACCTGGTCGCTTACGAGTACGCACTGGCTGAGCGCAGTTTCCGCGACGCCCTGGCGATCCACGAGCGACTTGATATCCCGGTGGAGAAAGCGGGCGCGCTCAACAACCTGGGCGCGGTGGCCTTCATGCAGGGGCGGATCGACGAGGCCGAGGCATTCTTCTCCCGTGCGGCGGAGTTCAACCGGGACGCGGGCGCCGAATCGGAGGAAGTGTTCAATCGGCGGAATCTGCTGGAGGTGGCGCTGGAACGGGGCGATCTGCGAACGGTCGTCGCGACGGGTGAGGATGTCAAAGCCGCCGCCGATGCGCTCGGCGACGTTGCCACCGCCGTTGAGGTCGGTGCCCTGTTGGCGGAGGCCTTCCTGCGCGCCGGTGATTTCCGTCGCGCCGAGAATCATCTCCAGAACGTCCGTGAAACATGCGCACGTATCCGTAACGACGATCTCGACGTCGAACTCGCGCTCGTGTCGGTCTCATTCAATCTGCGGCTGGTTGAATATGATGAAGCGACCGAAGCGCTCGATCGCGTCGGCGCGTCCGGATCCGCGGTCAACCGGCATCTGAATCTGGACGCGACCATCCTGCGGATGCGGCTGGCGGTGATACAGGGTGACACATCGCAGGTCGAGCGATTGTGGGCCGACGGCTCGGCCGAGGCCGCAGCGATCGGCGCTCCACATAAGAAAGCGCTCCTGGCCTTCGCGCGTCTGCCGGAAGATCCAACAGACGGCTTCGATGAAACCGCCCGCTGTGACGTGGAACAGTTCCTGAAGATGTCCGGGTCCCCGCACTGGGAGGGTGCCTTCCTCCTTTGGAGTGCGCGCCTGGCGGTCGTCCGGCAAGAGTGGGAGGCAGCCGAGCATTGCATCGAAATGGCACTCGCGCGTTTGAAGCGCGACGGGAACTGGGAGACGCTGTGGCGCGCCCTCGCGGTCCGTGGCCAGATTGCCCACGCGCGCGCTGACTACGAGCCGGCGCTGCGGGCATTCGACGAGGCGGGGCGCATTCTCCAGGCGATCGGCCGAACCATCGAATCGTCCGAACAGCGACAGCGTTACGTGCAGCACCCGCTCGCTTGTCGGATGGTGGAATTACGTACGCGGATTACGGAGTTGGTGGGTTGATGGTCGAAAAAAAGCGGCCACCGCAATGCGATGGCCGCTGGTGACGGTAGGAAGTTGTGTTTACTCGCCGCCGATCCTGATTCCGATTGGTGCGAGTTTGTCCTCCAGGACTTCAACTTCCAAGGTGTAAACCTCCATCAACTCACCTCCCTTCTCCGGTACTCCGGTGGTTGACGTGACCGGGCACCACCCCGGCCGAAACTCCCTTTTCTCTGATTTGATCATCATCCGGCCTTCCTGGCCATCCTATAACACGAACCTTACCGGTTCTCCCGTCAATGGCTCACTCCCGAGCGTGAGCGACCTATGTTCACCCCCTGACCGAGCGGTCGTTGCACGTACGCGGCAGGCGGGTAATTTGAATGCAGGTAAAGCTCAGTTGGCCCAGGTCTGACGGGACCTTTATGCGTCGGAGGTCCCGCAACCAAGCTGAAGATACCAACCGGGGTGCGTTTCGTCAAGAGTATGTCGAAATCAGAAGCTGTGCCAGTTGCGCAAAACCCTTACGGGGGCACAGTATATGGGGTCCCTCGTGCCCGGCGGCACAAACTGCTGTGTCTCCCCACATAGAAGTTTTTGCAGGCAATCCAGGGTGGAGACGAGAGAAAGTCGACGGGATGTCGTATGACCACATGAGCCGGTGTGCGGATCCGCCGGCGGGTGTCACCACCACGACCAGAACTCGATGCGGACGAACTGGATCAGCCGTCGTGCGGCCAGCGCCAGAATCGGACGCTTGCCGCAGGCGATTTTGGCCTGGCCCGTCATGCCCGGACGCAGCAGCCCGTCGGGATTCTCAACATCGGTGGACACGATGAACCGCTGTCGTCCCCCGGTGGAGTCGGCATCGCCGGCGATACGTGCCACGCGTCCGTAAAACGTGCGATACGGATACGAACGGACCTTCAACGTGACCGCGTCCCCCACCGCGACGTCGGCGATATCGTCCTGATCGACCGACAGAAACAGGCGGACCGGGTCGCAATCGGCGATTTCTGCCAGCACCCCGCCGCGCTCGACGCGTGTGACCACACCGTCGATCGGGGCGAGCACGGTCGACGCGGCAATCTGTGTGGTCAGAAACTCGATCTCGGCGTCGAAGCCGGCGATCTGCGCGTCTTTGACCGCCAGCTCCTCGGCCTTCGGTTCCGATATCAAGAGGGCGAGTTCGCTTCTTTTCGTTTCTTCCCGCGCTTGGGCCATCTCGTATTCAGCTTGCTTCGCCTCGAACTCCTCCTGTGAGATCAACTGCCGATCCCGCGAGAGTCGTCCGCGTTCGAGTTCGAGACGCTTGTTTTCGACCAGCGCGACCATTTCCGCGATTTCGGACCGCAGTCCGACAATGGCGTCCTTCTTCGGGCCCGACAGGAGCAGATTACGTTCCGCGACGATCTCATCGCGCTCCGCGGTGCGACTCAGGAGTTCGGCCTCGTACCGGTTCGACGACAGAACGACCAGTGTGTCACCGGCGCGGACGCTGTCCCCTTCCTGCACGTTGAGGCCATAGGCGACCACCGAGAAGTCGGCAGCCGTTGCCTGGACCAGCGACCGTTCGCGTCGTTCGGCGCGCCCGCCGACCACCAGCTCGGTCTCGAGCGTACCGCCGCTCGGTGTGGTGACGGTGAAGCGTGAACCCGCTTTCACCTCGCACGCCGAACCCACACGCCGCTCGAGCCTGATCACCGCCGCCAGAATGATGAGCACGGCGACGCCGCCCCAGAAGATCAGCGGCTTCATCCAGCGCGGCTGGGTTGGTGTCGCGATGTCGTTACTCTCACGCGCGTTTGTATCTTGGGTATCCGCCACCGTCCGGCTCCGTTTCCGCATCGAGACTGTCAACGCTGCCAGGAATCCATATAGAAGAATAACGCCTGCGGCCCCCCATTGCCCATGAAGAAACCGCGTGACGTGATAGAGAACCCAGCCGATGAGCGTGCCGGTGTACACGGAGGCCGCCAGCCCATACCAGCGGTAGATGCGTCTCAGCCGGGTGTCGCGTTCCGTGCCGACGGCATCCGTACCGCGTAACCAGCGTCCCGCCACACCGCGCCAGTACCGAAACGCTTTCGCCCGAAGATTGGGAATGCGCAGGAGTTCAACCAGGATGTAGTAGCCGTCGAGTTTGATCAGCGGGTTGAAATTGAACAGGAAGAGCGCCAGCGATACCACCGTAAACACCCACAGAAAGTCGGCGATCAGGTTTCCGGGTTCGATCATGCGCCAGACCAGGATCGCCAGCGCCGTAACCAATCCCTGAAAAAACAGCCCCGCCAATCCGACATACAGTCGCGCCTGGCGGCCCGGCAGAAGATAAGTGTCGGAGATGTTGCAGTAGAAACAGGGCTGGAAATATAGGAGCAGAAACCCCATCTCATGGACCGATCCGCCGAAGTGCTTCAGCGTCAGCGCGTGTCCGGTCTCGTGTACCCAGGCGAGCGCGAAGATCGCGGCCAACAGGAGCGGGATCGAGGTCAGCCGCCACGCGCCTAAGATGCCGCCGCTCCAGAGGGAATGCTGTGACGCCGCGACCGCCACCGCGACAATCATCGCCACGAAGGCCAGGACGACCGCCGCCGGACGAAAGAGAAAGCGCAGCCGCTCGATCCAGCGCGTCAGCGCCCGGTCGGGATCGAACGCTTTCAGCGGGATCATACCGAGCGAGCGCCGCCGCAGATTCGGTGTGGCCGCACTGTAACGCTCAAACGCCGGACCCTCGAAAAACAGCAGGCGCTGCATCCTGCGGTAGAATGCCTCAGCCGCCTCCGGCAGAATGTTGATGCCGAATCGTTCCGCGGTCAGACGCGCCGCGTCCGCCGGCGTGGTCTTTCCGTCGGCACGGCTGAGCAGGTAGTACTCGGGGGCACGCAGTTGGAAATAGCGCCGCGTCACCGGATCCTTGATCGTGTAGACGGTGGTCCCGCCGTCCGTGTCGGAGCGCACGACCAGATCGGATCGCAGTTTCAGCAGTTCAATCGCCATCGTTGTCGATTCCCGTCTCGGTGCGACGGTACAATCCGGAGTTCACCAGCGGCAAGAGGTAATTCCGTCCATTCAGGTCGGGAACGGGATGAACGTGACCGTTTCGCCCTTCTGTGGGATCGGTAATCCGGGTGCCAGGACGACGTATCCGTCGGCTTCCGTCATCGATTTGAGATTGGATGAGCGTTGCGAACGGATCGGTCGGACCAGCCAGTGGCCGTCGCGGGGACGGGCGGCGACGCGCATGAATTCCCACTTGCGGCTTTTCTGGGGGAAATCGCAGGCGGTCCTGGCGGGAAATCCCACAAGGTCAGTCCGCTGTGCGCCTGCCATTCTGCGCAGCGCCGGACGCACCAGAAAATCGAAAACAACCATCGACGAGACCGGATTCCCGGGCAATCCGAAAAAGGGCACCCCGTCGATCCGCCCGAACGCCTGAGGCTTGCCCGGTTTCATCGGCAGACGGTAGAGCGTCACGCCGCCGATTTCTCGGAAGAGGATCTTCACGACGTCATAGTCGCCGGCCGACACACCGCCGCTCGTCACGATGAAATCACTGCGCCGGGCGAGTGAGCGCAGGTGTCGCAGAAGGACTTCCGGATCGTCTCCCGCGCGCCCCCCGTCGACCGGGACGCACCCGGCCGAGGCCACCAGCCCCAGAAGTCCGTAGCGGTTGGAGTCGGGTATGTACCCCGGTGGCCGGGGACGCCCGACCGGGCCCAGCTCATCGCCGGTCGAGAGGATCCCGACCCGCGGACGCTGATAGACCGTGACGCGAGGCCGGTCCAACAGGGCGAGCATCGCCATCTCCGACGGTCCGATTACAGAGCCGCGTCGCAGGACAATGATACCCCGCCGCATGTCAGTCCCCTTACGTCGGACATCCCAGTGCTTCGGGGCCGACTGTCGGATGAGCACGTTTGCGCCTGACTCGCGGACATCTTCGACTCGGATCACACAGTCCGCGCCGGGCGGCAAAGGCGCCCCGGTCATAATCCTGACGGCGCATCCCGGCCTCAGCCGTCGGCCGAGAGTCTGTCCCGCCGCCACCTCGCCGACGATCGCCAGGGCCACCGGTCGCCGGGGTGTCGCCTTGGCAATGTCGGTATGGCGCACCGCGAAGCCGTCCATCACCGAGACGTCGTGCAGCGGATGCGGGGTGGCAGTGCGAATCGTCTCCGCGAGGATGCGGCCGCGGGATTGGCGGATTCCGACCAACTCGGTGCCCATCACTTTCACGGCGGCTTTCACACGCCGCTGCAATGTCCCGAGTTCGATGGCGACGATGTGCGCGCTCATGGGGTCACTCCGATTCAGCGGTTCTCCAAGGGGCGTTGCTGAGTGTTCTGGGCGGCCCAACGGACCCGCACGCGCTCGAGATCATCCGGCGTGTTCACGTTGAACTGTGACAGACGATCCGGATCGACCGAATCGTACTCTTCATCGTTCAGGATGTGCGATCGCACACGTTCGTACAGCTTGTGTGTACGGATCTCGCCCTCTGCCAGCATCCGGCGGATCACCGCCGCGCAATCGGCATGATAATACGCGACCAGCGGTTCGAGAAACTCGTGAGAACGACCACAGACCGCCTGTACGCCGGTCGCCCGGTCGCCGATCAGTTGCAGAAGTTCATGCCGGATGAGGGGATAGTCGACCGCC
>DATKYL010000123.1:0-4647 GCA_035528515.1 Acidobacteriota bacterium
GAGATTACGCTTGATATGGATCATGTGGGAGTGATGTGATGAGCCCCCGGAAAATCACCGTCACCTACGGACACATCACCACTAAAGTCGTCGGCGAGGTCTGGGTCGCCGAGCGCGCACGCGGTATCTGGACCATTCACATCGACACGACGCGGGATCGGTTCCTCGACCGATTGCAGCGCGACGGTGTCGAGGCGGTCGCCGATGAACGTCAGACCGCAGGGACCCGCCGGGCGCTCCGCGAATACTTTGCCGGGAAGCGACGCCGCTTCGACTGCAAAATCGACTGGTCGCGCCTGCAGGGCTTCGACCGCCGGGCGCTTCAGGTCTGCGCGAAGATTCCGTATGGGAAAGTCATGTCGTACGGCGAAATCGCCCGCCGCGCCGGTTCACCGGGCGGTGCCCGAGCCGCGGGTCAGGCGATGGGCAAAAACCCGTTCGCGCTGGTCGTGCCCTGTCATCGGGTGATCAAGTCCGACGGTTCGCTGGGCGGGTACGGGGGCGGCGAGTTGCACAAGCGGGCGCTTCTGGATCTGGAGGGCGTCGTGCTCCCGAAGGAGCGGATCATGCGGATGCCCCGGCGACCGTTCGGGCTGCGGATTTAAGCACGACGGGCCCGCCTAAGGTGCGCATTATCTTTATGTTAGCGAGTCTCCTTCAACGAAGGCTTCAATACCCGACCGCCTGAACAGCGGTTGGTGAAGGAGTGTTTCGCCCCTCCGGGGCTTCGTTCTCTCCGCTCATCTGAACCCACGGCTTACGCCGTGGGCTAATATCTTGTTAGGCCTCGCCTCTGTTCTTGCACAGCATGCTATCTGCAATCTCACGGATTGCCCGGGCGTCATCTGCCGAGTCTGTCGTGAGACTCCGTTGCTCAGGAACCGGTGCCGAACCGGTCGAGGCGGTCTACGTAAGATTCCCAACGCGCCTTGACATCGCGCAGTGCGCCACCACCGAACGCGTTCAGGTAGGCGTCGGCCAGGGTCAACGCCAGCATCGCCTCGCAGACCACGGCGACTGCGGGTACGCTGCAGGTGTCGGAGCGTTCGACGAAGGCGGCGGTGGCCTCCTTACTGTGGATGTCCGCCGAGGCCAGGGGTTTGCGCAGGGTGGATATCGGCTTGGCGGCGGCGCGGATGACGATCGGCGCCCCGTTGGCCATTCCCCCCTCAAGGCCTCCCGCGCGATTCGTCTCGCGCATGAAACCCGAGTGTCCCGCGTCGCTGGTGCCGGCATATGTGATCGCGTCGTGCACCTCGGAACCGCGTTGTTCCGCCTGGGCGAACCCGGCGCCGATCTCAACCGCTTTGACCGAGGGCACCGACATGACCGCCTGCGCCAGACGGCCGTCCAGCCGCTTGTCCCACTGGATGTGATCTCCGATGCCGGGAACGACACCGTCGGCGACGATCTCCACCACGCCACCCACCGTGTCCGACGCAGTGGCGGCTTCGCGGATTTCAGCGCGCATCGCCTCGGCGACGTCGGGATCAACACACCGCACATCGGAATCGGCGATACGCCTACGGATTTCGTTGATGCTCAGAGAGGACTCGGAGAGCGCCGCCTGTCCGATACGCACGACATGCGATGCGGTCTCCACTCCGAGGGCCGACAGGAACATCTTTGCCAGCGCCCCCGCCGCGACTCGTATCGCGGTCTCGCGCGCCGAGGCGCGTTCCAGCACGTTGCGCAGGTCGGCGAAATCGTATTTCTGCGCGCCGGCCAGGTCAGCGTGGCCGGGTCGCGGCACGGTCCGGGGCGCCGACATTTCCCGTTCGCGGTCGGTGGCCGGCTCCGGACGTTCGGCGGTCACCGCCATTGCCGATTGCCAGTTCTCCCAGTCGCGATTAATGATCGTGAGAGCGATCGGCGATCCGAGGGTGAGGCCGTGACGCACACCGGCGCTGATCGTACAGCGGTCGGCCTCGATCTTCATGCGGCCGCCGCGGCCGAAGCCCTGTTGCCGTTCGGCCAGTTCGCGATCCAGCCGGGCGAAATCGACCGTCAAACCGGCGGGCAACCCTTCGAGGATACCGGTCAGTTGCGGACCGTGTGATTCGCCTGCGCTGTGAAAAATGAGCCCTGCCATCAGATCACCGATCCCGATTCCCTGCCGATGCGTTCCGCAGATTTGTCCGCATGCGCGCGGCGTTATCCCTCGTCCCCGGAGTCACCGGACAGGCCACCGGCATCCTCATCCCTCTCGTCAGCGATCGGGAGTGCAATGGTGACTCGGGTGCCGCCGGTGCTCTCCGGCACCGGCGATGCGACGTCGATCGATCCCCCGTGATCGGTGACGATCCGGTGGGTGATGGCGAGACCGAGGCCGGTCCCGCCACTCGTGGTCGTAAAATACGGTTCGAAAACCTGGGGCAGGTTCTCGGGTGGTATGCCGCGACCGGTGTCATCCACCCATAGAAGCAACCGGTCGCCGTCGCGTCCCAGACGGATCGCAACCCGTCCCCCTGCCGGGGTGGCGGCGAGAGCGTTCGCCAGCACGTTCCACAGCGCCTTCTTCAACTCGTCGCCGACGCCACGGACAACCAGCGGCTCGGTCGTCGGGTGAATCTCAAACTCTACGCCGGCCTTCTGCGCCTCCAGGCGCACGATTTCCCCCAATCCGGAGATGAGGTTGTTTAAGTCCACGTCTACGGGCGGCTGGTTGCTCGATCGGGCGAACGAGAGGTAGTCTTCGATGATCGCGTTCAGCCGTTTGGATTCCTCCCAAACGGTGGTCGCCAGTTGGGCCGCTTCAGCATCCTGGACCTCGAGACGCAACCTCTGCGCGGCCAGCGCGATGGCGTTGAGCGGATTGCGGATTTCATGGGCGACCCCTGCCGCCAGGTGACCCATTTCCGAAAGACGTTCGGCCCGCCGGACCCGTTCGGCAAGCGCCCGTCCCTCGGTCTCATCACGAACCACGGCAACCGCGCCTTCGGCGACACCGTCGGGGCCGGCCATCGGCGTCGTCGTATACACAAGCTCTCTCAGACCTTCTTCGGAACGCAAGCGCAGTTCCCGGCCGCGCACGGCCGCGCCGCTGGTACTAACCGGCCGCAGTTCATAGTCAATCTCTCCAATCGCCTCGGCGACGGGGCGCCCGATCACGTCATCCGCGGCACGACCGGCGATTCTCTCCGCGGCGGGATTGAAGACGGTCACGTCACCGCTGCCGTCGATCGCCACCACGCCCTGGTCGATCGAGTCGAGGATTCGACTCGTCATCGTTTCCACCCGCCGATATGACCGTCCCAGATCACTCAACGAACGCCGACTCACGATGAACGCGATCACCGCGCTCGACAGGAGCAGAAACAGAGCGGCCGTGAGGCCAAGTTGCAGGGTGAGGCGGTCGCGCGCCGCCTGCACACCGGCCAGGCTCACGCCGACACGGAACATCCCGGACGGGAGATCGACCGACAAGAACGGCGCGGCCGCTTCAAGTACAGGCTGATCCTCGAAAGTGATTTCCCGGGTCCCGCTCTGGTTGGCTTCGAGGGTTGCCACCAGAAAAGAGTCGGCCGCGAGCCTCAAGACGGGGGTTAAGGGACGGGACGCAAATACAATCCCCTCAGGCGATTGCAGCATGATGTAGTTGATTTTCGACTTGCTGGCGATCTGCTGGATCAGCTCGCCGATACCACCGTACGACGGGGGCGGGAAGTCCTCCTCCGCCTGCTCCCACAGGACCACTCCGCCCCAGCCAGTCGGGATCCCGGTACCGACCCAAGCGATATCTTCGAGCGAATCGGCCAGTGTCAGACCGATCGCGCCGGCAGGTTCCGAACCCCAATCGTAGTTGGCGACAGAGGAATCGGCCCGGACCAGACCTTCGATATCCGGCGGATACGAGAGCGGCGGATGCTGATTCACCCAGACAGAGATCCCGCCGCTCTCGCTTCGTTCGAGCAAATCGGGCATCGCGTTCGCTGAGAGGCGGTCCGGATCGATCAGGCCCGCGACCAGCAGGACTCTCGCCGCTTGCGCCTCCGTCTCGAGTTGATCGACCAGCGCACCGGTGGCAACCGAGTACTGCGAGGCAAGGACCAGCGATTCGAGGAGGGCCAGCGCATCGTGCCGCACCTCCTCCACCAGTGTGCGGCGCACCGCGCGGATCCCCCAGACCGTCCAGACACCGAAAAGGACGGTCAGGACGAGCGAACTGAGGCCCACGGTCGCGACAATCCGGCCCATCCGGGAATGCGTCCCCGGGATCGATTGCCGCGCACGATCTGTCTTCGCTACTTTGCTCATGTCAGCCCGGCATGCGGGGGGTGTCCACCCATCGACGCAAACTACCCCCGAGGCATGGAAGCGTCAAACCGATTCACCCTCTCCCCCGCAATCTCCGGCTCGAGGCGGGGGCAAATCTGTGATGCAAAATCGCCGATAAGAGTGGTACAAGGGTACCGTATTGCATCGGCGTCGCCTGATACCACCGGATTGCGCGACCTCACTCTCTCGGAATCGGAATCGGACTTGGCCCTAATGACGACCAACTCAACTCCACCGGTCGAGACGGACAACTCCGGCGGCCAGGTCTGGCTTCTGGCCACGATCGTCTTTATTCTCGCCCTCAGCCTGTACGTGGCCACCATGTGCCGCACCGTCTTCTGGTGGGACACCGGTGAGCTGGCGGCCAAC
>DATKYL010000124.1:0-2352 GCA_035528515.1 Acidobacteriota bacterium
CGATCAGATCGAACACGTCGCGCTGAATCTCTTCGGCAGTGGCCCGGCCGAAATCGAAGAAGTCCAGCAGATGAACCTCGAACGCCAGACCTTTGCGTCGGATCATGACATTCTTTGGGTGGATGTCGCCGTGGTACTCGCGCAGGAAATGAATCTGCTCGATTCCCATCACCAGCGCATGAAACAGATGCAGCGCCTCGAAACCGTTGAGTCGTTTGCCCGGTTGGCGCTTGAGAAACTCGGCGAGCATCTCGCCCTCGACGAAATCCGACACCAGGATCTCCACTTGTTCCCGTCCGACACGCGCGATGTCGCGGTGATGATACTGGGTCACGATCGGGCAGTTGCGCAGACGATACAGCTTCTGCACGTAACGCTGCATCTGGCGCTCGCGCAGGCGACGTCCCTCAAAGAAGATCTTGGCGGCGCGCATGATGCCGGTACGCCGCTCCTCGACCTTGTAGACTTCGCCTTCCCAGCCGCTGCCGAGGAAACCGGCCACAAAGTAATTGCGGCCGAGTGTCATCCCGGGTTCCAAGTCGAAGTGTGTGATCACGTCTGTGCCCTCCCAGAATGTTCCGGTGCCAATATGCGAAGGATTGCCCGGCGGGGAACGGAGTTTAGACGGGCGTGGACCTGAGAACGCCACTGCGGCCGCGCGGTGAGCGTACTACGTTGCCGGGGAACGATTTACCCGGACCCCACAAGTCTATTGTGACGCCCCGGCATAGTGAAACATCTCACCCCGATGGGTGGGGCAGTGCAGGGTGCAGAACGACTCAGGTCCCTGACAGACGCAACCGGGAAGTCTGCGGGGTTCATGCTCCTTGTCCCCGAAGTGGCCGGGGAAGACTAGTCTCGGTTTGAGCCGGTTGATCACTTCGAGTATCGGATCGCCGCACCAGTCGTTCAGCATGGCGATGTCCAACTGGTCCACGTGCGTGCACAGATAAGCGACATCGTTTTCGTAGTCACTGTTGTAGTCGCCGCCGTGGTAAATTGCCAGACCGTCAGTCTGCACCAGATACGCCACCTCCGGAACCCCGGAGTGGTGTGAGTTGATCGTGTGGATGGTGATCGTGCTGTCGGAATACGTCGCCCGCGGGCCGACGAGGTTGTGATAGCGAGAACCCTCGGCGGCATCCCAGCCGAAGAAGTAGGTGATGTTCGGCACCGTGTTCTGCCAGGTGAAAATCGTCGAGTCGAAGTGGTCGGTGTGCGAGTGGGAGACGAAGACATAAACGTCCAGATCCTTGATCTCTTCGGGGTTGATCCACCCGTGTGAAATCGACCTCACCGACGGTTCGACCGGGTTGTGCCGACGCGTACTGATATAATCGAAAATGAGCAGCTTTGTCTCGGTTCGGACCGCGTGGCCGGTGTGCAGCAGGTACCAGATATACGCCTCACCGTGCTGAGGTCTGATCTCAGACAGCGGCGGTGGAGAGATTTCCGGTCGGGTTGAATCGCCCGCTGCGGACCGTGGGAAGAGAGTCAGGGCGGCGAGGATGAGAACGAAGCTGGAGCGTCGCATAGCTGCCTCCGTGAGGGGATAGTCCGACTCCTCGGGATGCCGGCGGCCGCGACCGCTGCAAACTCGCGCGCGGCGCAGGGTTCCCGCAACTTCTACGAACGCCGATGGATTGAGTTACATCGGACTGCCCGCTTTGAAGTCGATCGCCCCGTGATTCAACCATTAGGCCGGATGCTGTCCCCTGCGGGAATCCTCGGGTACCATCGGCGTCGTTGCGAAAAGCTCCCTCATCAAGTCGCGGTAATTCTCGAACGCCGCTCGACCTTGTTCGGTCAGCTTGAGAAAGGTCCGCGGCGTCTTGCCGGCAAACGTCTTCTGGATTGTCAGGTACCCGGCCGCCTCCAATTTGCTCAAGTGCGACGACAGGTTCCCCGGTGTCAGGTGTGTCTGGTTCTGCACGAACAGGAAGTCCGCCCGGGTGATGACATACAGCAGCGCCATGACGTTGTATCGCGCCGGCTCGTGAACCAGTCGATCAACCTCAGGCAACCGGCGGCCGTTGGGTGTGTCATTGGCTGACAAGGGACGCCTCCGGGTTCGGCTTCGGGTACTTCTTCATGAACTTGAAAAGCAGCGTGAGACCGTAGATGACGATCACTGCGCCGGGCAGCCCGAAGCTGATGAGTGAGTTGAGCGGCGACCCCACGAACTCGTTCATCAACCGGGCGTGGGGGATCCCGAAGCTCAAGAGCAGGGCATAGATGAACAGGCGCGGATAGTCGAGGAAATATGCCGCCGCCAGCAGGAAGGGGGAGGCGATCAGCGCGACGATCAACGGGACCTCGAGGCCGCTGCCGACCGGGATCGGAAGTCCCTGA
>DATKYL010000125.1:0-9694 GCA_035528515.1 Acidobacteriota bacterium
CTGCACCGTCAACTGCGAATGCGACCGGTATCTCGAAATCTGGAACCTCGTTTTCATGCAGTTCGACCGCAAACCCGACGGCTCGCTTGTCCCGCTGCCACGGCCCTCGGTCGACACCGGCATGGGGCTGGAACGATTAGCCACCGCGGTTCAGGGGCATCACTCCAACTACGATACCGACCTTTTCATGCCGATCATTGAAGCGCTCGCCGCGGACAGCGGTGTTCCATACAGCAGAGATGCCGGCGGCACACCGCACCGTGTCTGTGCCGACCACCTGCGCGGGCTGGTCTTTACGATCGCCGATGGCGGCATGCCCGGCAACGAGGGCGCCGGTTACGTCCTGCGGCGGATCCTCCGCCGCGCGGCGCGCCTCGGCAAGAAACTCGGCTACGATGGCCCGTTCCTGTACCGCTTCGTCGACCGCGTGATCGAAATCATGGTCGCGGCATATCCCGAGTTGAAGAGACGGCGCGATCATGTCGTCCATGTGATCGAATCCGAGGAGACACGCTTCGCTGAGACGCTCGATGCCGGCCTTGCGCGTTTCGAGGAAGCAAGAAAGCAGGCCGTCAACGGTGTGATCCCGGGTGTCGAGGCCTTCAAGCTCTATGATACGTTCGGCTTTCCCCTCGATCTGACCGAGGTGCTCGCCCATGAAGCGGGCCTGACGGTCGATGTCGACGGATTCGCGACAGCGCTCGCCGGCCAGCGCGAACGCTCGCTCGCGCAGACAGCATTCAAGGATCAGACCGTCGCGATCGCCGGCGGGCTCGATTTGGAATCGCAGTTCACATACGAAACCACCGAGGTCGACGCCACCCTCCTGTGGGCATCCGACGACGGAACCGCCCTTGTTCTCGATCGGACTCCGTTCTACGCCGAGGCGGGCGGACAGATCAACGACGAGGGCTGCATCACCAGCGGCGACGGCCTTCGCTTCCGTGTTGAACGCGTGGATCGTGTCGATCAGAAGATCGTTCACCACGGACAAGCCGAAAAGGGAAGCGCCGCCGACTGGATCGGCAAACGTGTGCGCGCCGAGGTCGATCTCCCGCGTCGTCGCATGATCCAGCGCAATCACACCGCCACGCATTTGCTGCACAAGGCGCTGCGTACGGTTCTGGGCGATCATGTCCACCAGTCGGGGTCGCTGGTCGCACCTGACCGTCTGCGTTTCGATTTCTCGCACACCGGCCCGATGACCCCCGACCAGATTCGAGAAGTCGAAGAGATCGTCAACCACGAGATTCTCAGCAACACGCCGGTCGCGGCGCATGAAGAGGATTACGACAAGGCAATCGCCGCCGGTGTGACCGCCCTGTTCGGCGAGACGTACGGCGATCGTGTGCGGGTGGTAAAGATCGGCGAGTACTCCGCCGAACTCTGCGGCGGCACCCATGTCCGTACTACCGGCGAGATCGGCCTGTTCCGAATCACCTCGGAAACCGGCGTCGCGGCCGGTGTGCGACGGATTGAAGCGATCACCGGCAAGGCGGCAGTGACGCAGGCTCGTGACGATGCCGCGACGGTTGTCCGGGCCGCGACGATGCTCAAGACGTCATCCGACAAGGTCCTCGATCGGGTCGAAAGCACGCTCAGTGAATTGCGCGACCTGCGCAACGAACTGACACAACTCCGTCGCAAACTGGCGGCCGGCGGAACCCAATCGATCCCGCGTGAGACGCTCGACGATCTCGGCATCACGCTGATTTACCACTGCCTGTCCGACGGTTCCGCCGAGGACGCCGCGGCGATTGCCGACGAAGCCAAGAGACAGTCCGATGCGACGGTCGCGTTTATTGCGACCGCATCGGGACATATCGTCTCGGCCGCCAGCCCGAGTGCGGTCAAACGCGGGATCAAAGCCGGCGATCTCCTGCGGGAAGTGGCGCGTCGCCTCAACGGCGGCGGCGGCGGGCGTCCGGATTTCGCCAAGGGGAAAGTCGCATCGCTCGACAACTGGGATGAGGCGAAGCCTTTCTTGATCGAGAAAATCCGTGCGATGGTGGGTGCATGAGCGGCCCGATCTATCGGCAACTGCTGCGCGCCCGCACGAACGGCCCCGGCTTCCTGTGGCTGATCGATCCGGATAAGATCGATCCCCAGAACTCCGATCCCCGCTGGCAGGAAGCACACAACTACGGCGTTACGGCGATTCTCGTCGGCACATCGCAAAAGTGCGAGACGCCGTTCGACCGTCATGTGGCGCGGATACGGCACCATGCCAAGCTCCCGCTCATTCTGTTTCCCGGTTCGGCGACACAGATCTCGGCGTATGTCGACGCCGTTCTATTCCTCATGCTCCTGTCAGGACGCAACCCCGACTATCTCGTCGGCGAGCAGGTCAAGGGCACACCCGCGGTGCGCGACTACGGCATCGAACCGATCCCGACCGGCTACCTGCTAATCGACACCGGCAGCGAAACCTCGGTCGTCCGGGAAAGCCGGACTGCTCCGCTGCCGGAAAACGACAGCGATGCGATCTGTCATCATGCCCTCTGCGCGCAGTACATGGGCCAGTCGTTTGTGTATCTCGAGGCCGGGTCGGGGGCGGGCCGACCGGTTGCGCCGCACGTGATCGAGGCGGTCAAACGGGGAATCGACATTCCCCTGATCGTGGGCGGCGGCATGCGCACCCCCGAGTCATGTGCCGATGCGGCCGCCGCGGGTGCCGATTTCGTGGTCGTCGGCACCGCCCTGGAAAACAACCGCTCACCCGATCTGCTGCGCGAAATGACGGAGGCCGTACAGTATGCCGGATCCCGTGTTGGCATCTGAGAAGAAAGCGATGACACCCGACCTTAACCGTGACAGCGCGCGCCGTCAGGCCGCCGCATCGATCGACGCCCTGCAACGCGCCGCGTCACGTCTCTTAGACGAGACCTTCGACGAACTCTGGCGCGGGTTCGAAATGCTGCGCGCGACATTCGAACGCGGTAACCATCTCCATGTGTGCGGCAACGGCGGCTCGGCCGCCGACGCGCAGCACTTTGTGACCGAGATGGTGGTGCGTCTCGACGCGCACTCCCGCCGACGCGCACTCCCGGCAACGGCACTCTCCACCGACACCTC
The DNA here is from genome assembly GCA_035528515.1 of Acidobacteriota bacterium. Lineage (GTDB taxonomy): Bacteria > Zixibacteria > MSB-5A5 > WJJR01 > WJJR01 > DATKYL01. Next base: position 3,076 of record DATKYL010000125.1, read on the forward strand.
GATCCTCACCGCCGCCGCCAATGACTACGGTTTCGAGCAGGTCTTCGCGCGTCAGATCGAAGCACGCGCCAACAGCGGCGACCTGGTGCTTCTGATTTCCACGTCTGGCAATTCACCCAACATGCTCGCCGCAGCCGCAGCCGCGCGCAAACGTCTCGCCGGAACGCTGGCGCTGATAGGCAAAGACGGCGGCCACCTCAAACCGCTCGTCGACTGTGCAGTCGTCGCCCCGTCCGACAGCACCCAGCGCATCCAGGAGATCCACACCCTCTGCCTGCACCTCTGGTGCGAATGGCTCGACCCGGTGTTCTCGTAGACCGTTCACCAAGTCCGAAAACTCCCTTGAGTCATTCTGAGCGGAGCGAAGAATCTGCTTTTCACACCCTCAGCGTACCGACCAACCGCGCGTGGGGAATCCGCCGTCGGGCCGACGCCAACATCCGAGTGAGAGCCGGGCCAAAAACAAAGAAACCGCCGCCCCTCACGGGACGGCGGTCATATCAACAGCGCCGCATGTAGGTTACCGCCGCCGGTTCCCTCTATGTGAATGCCGTCCCTTTAGACCGGTCCCGTCACAGTAAGCGTTGTTCATCCTGCCCCTGCCCTGGGCGATCGCGCCGTGCCCGGTACCGTCCTGTGGGCGGACACGACCGACGCCGCTTCCGTCATCCGGCCCGAAGCGACCGGTCGAGGCTCTGCCGGGCCTCTGGCTTAACATCCGCCCGCTCCCGGGGGTGTTCCCGTACGGACAAACCCCTCTCTGAGTCTGTGTCTGCACCGACGAGGACTTGGCGGCCACCCTGCAGTGCCTGTCTCCGCGCCGCGCCTCGGCTGGGATCGCCAGCAGGAACCCGAGAAACAGGATCGCGGCGGTTGCGGTGGTGATCTTCTTAATCATGATCTTCTCCCTTCGTTGTCTACCTCCTGCCCCCTGCATACGCAGACCACGTGCCGATATGGAACTCATTGATTAACAAGGGGTTACCACGCGGCCACTCCTCCAATCGTAATTTCCGCCCCAATGTGAACCGTTTGGTGCAGGTAATAGACCTATTCTGATCAGACTTGCACCGCTGGAAATCGCCGTCTGTCACACATCGGGTACCCCGGACAGCCCTGGAGTGTACGATGACTGACAAAGTCTCCCGGCGGGTGTGTCGCAACATGCGCCGGGATGGACAAGGAGCAAGGCTCAACCGATAGTCGCAGAGGGGGGACGACATGCTGCGTGAGACAATGCGCTTGACTTTGACGCGAATTTCAATTGGTTGGGGTGTTTGACGATGGCACAGGCCGACACCAAGACAGGCGGCCGGAGCAAAACCGCCGCCCAGAAGAAGAAAGACGAGGGACTCCCCTTCACGAAGATAAACTACTATATCTTCCTGGCGGGGTTGGTCGCGATCGTCCTGGGGTATGTCAGTCTGGCACAGGGTTCGATCACACTGGCGCCGATCCTGCTCGTGTTGGGTTACTGCGTGATCGTGCCGGTGGCGATCCTCTATCGCGGGAAGGACCAGCCGGCCCTCCCTGAGAAGGGGGCCGAGTAGCCCGTCATCGTCTGGAGTGGGGAGGCCGGTACCCTCCCGTAAGACGGCCCGGCCGCCCAAGAAACCGCGGGCGGTTAGCTCAGTTGGTTCAGAGCACCTGCCTTACAAGCAGGGGGTCACTGGTTCGAATCCAGTACCGCCCACCATCGGGGGAGATTCGGACACGGCGTTTCGGAATTGGAGTCGCACACAAACGGGGTCGTAGTTCAGTTTGGTTAGAACGCCTGCCTGTCACGCAGGAGGTCGCGAGTTCGAGTCTCGTCGACCCCGCCATATAGAGAGAAGGCTCCGCATACGCGGGGCCTTTTCCTTTGGTTAGAACGTCCCGCGCGTAGCGCGGGAAGGTCGCGAGTTCGAGTCTCGTCGACCCCGCCAGATAGAAAGAAGGCCTCACATTCGTGGGGCCTTTCCCTTTGGTTAGAACGTCCCGCGCGTAGCGCGGGAAGGTCACGACCGAGTCTCGTCGACCCCGCTCTTTCAACGAAGCTTGAGATTACGGAACAGCCGTCGATGTTGTGTTGAACTGCTGATTCTACTTCCCAGATTCCGCCTCTTTTTTGCGTATCTGAGTGTAGTTGGCTGTCGGGGGATCGGACGTGAAGTCAATCAGATCGCCGTCGTAGGTGAAGAACACCCCAAGCTTGTACTCTGTGCATTTGCATTCGGCAGTATACAGGTAGCCGTTCCTGACGGTGACATTGAAGGAACCGATTGTCTTGCCGTTCACTATCTGTTCGTACTCGCCCAAATACTCCGACCACTCCAGTCTGTTCGGGCCGCGGGGATCGATAGGCGAATGGTTGAAATCCTTGGTGTTGAAATACGCATTACTCAATCGACGGTTGACAACCATCATGGACCCGGCCCTGTTCCCGTACCGAGGCAGAACACGAATCTCTGAGAACTCACCGAACATCCCGACCAGTTGGCCACCATCGTCGTAACACGTTAGCGGATAGAATCTATTCTGAGATGTAATACGAAGACCTAAGGTATCTCCGACGGTTTCGATAACGTATGCGTATTCGTCACCGTAGCGACCCATTACTGCTTCAACTCTCGGATCTCCGGAATCAAGTTTGATCATCCTCTCAACGCCCGCGTCTGCAACGGGCGTTTCGCCATATTCTGCGCAGATAGACTCCGTGACAAGTTGGTGCAAACCCCAGATCGTACTTTCATCCTCCGAGTTCGTAAGAAGAACAACACCAAGCTTGTACTCCGGAAACATCATCATGATGCTCGAAAACCCGTAACCAGCACCGGCATGATAGAGACCATAGGAATTACTTACCGGTTCACGAATTAAACCAAGGCAGTATCCAAACCGCCGACCCGAGCAGCCAAACTGGATAGAATGCATTTGCTCCAGCAGATCCTGCCGCAAGATCCTGTGTCCATTGGCGACACCTTCGTTAATGTGGAACTGCAAATATCTAATCATGTCACTTATGTCAGTGTAAAGCCCGCCCGCCGGAATCATGGGAATCCGCAGTGGTGGAGTACGATTGGAATTGGCCGAATGCCCAAGCCCACGATTGTCAACGTGCTCGATCGAATCCATCTCGTATAAGCTGTTGGTCATACCTATCGGGTGCAGTACTTTGTCTTTCACATACAATCCGAACGAATTGCCGGAGTGTGCCTGGATTATATAGCCGGCCAAATCGATTCCCAGATTGGAATATTTGTAGCAGTAACCAACAGGGTAGCGCAACCATGTATCCGCAATGCTCTGAATATGTTTGTCGAAGTCATAGCGATCATCGTTATTATTGCCGTAAGGCGAGTCCTGAACCAAACCAGCCCAGTGGGATAGGAGGTGTCGCAAGGTTATGCTATTCTCAGGATTCATCTCGTAAAGGCTCTTAACGGTAAAACCGGGCAGGTACTCCTTGATAGGGGCATCCAAATCAACTAGTCCGTCTTGAACAGCCATCAGAACCGCAAGTGCAGCAAAGCTCTTTGACATTGACTGGATGCTGAAAATCGTGTTGGTATCGACCAGATTTGAACCAGCGCCATCCGTGTGTCCGAATACTCGGACGGACACGACACGTTTGCCATCCACGACTGCAATCGCCGCTCCTGGAACGGACGCTTCAGCGAGCATTCGAGGCAGTTCCTCGCTGATTGTCCCTGCGACTTCATCAGCCAGCGTCTTTTCAACAGCCGATATTGGCGTCGAAATCATCAGCAATAGGATCAATGCCAAAAAGAGGCTCTTCATATTGCCCAACAACATGTCAGTTATCCTCCAGTGCTGCAACTGCTTCTACGCTGTACGGCAGAGGCCGAGAAAAGTTGCACATATAGGTTTCCGACCGACGACGTTTGCCCCTTATGGTTTGCTGCTGAGAGGTGGGCAACTCGTGCTTAAATGTTAAATATTGATTACTTTCAAGCAGAATTCTTCGGATGCAATGTCACCGGATAATACGAAGCCCGGTAGACCTACGATGAGTGGCGAATTGTGGTTAACAGATTATCTTCCAATGTGTTCCGCTCATGGAGGAATAGGTGACTCTCACATTGAAGATGAAATAGGTGGAAGTTTGGGGAGAGTGAGGTCGGGGCCGCCAGTTCGAGAAAAGGCCTCACATCCGTCGGGCCTTTTCGTTTGGTTAGAACGTCCCGCTCTGCGAGCGGGATCGGCCCCGACCTTGAAGCAGAGAGAACCTGTCAACCGGGATAGTATCGATCGAACAGGAGACCACGCTCAAGAACCTGTTGCGGTGAGGCATACTCTATTTTAGCCTGAGCTGTCAGGTGTCTCAATCGTCTGACGACGTACACTTAGGTCAATTAGCGAGATGACGCTCCGAACAACCGGATTCATATTGCAAGCGCTCTTCGTTGTCGCGCTCTCCTCTTGTTCGCGTGATATGCGTCCACTCGATGAGCGAATCCAAGCAGCGCTGAACGCTCGAATTCATGAGTACGATGTGAAAGGCGCCTCTGCGGCCGTAGTACTCCCCGACGGGACAATCCATCGCGTCTGCGCCGGTGTCTCGCACGACGGTGTCGCGATGACACCGCAGATGCTCTTTGCCATCGGCAGCATCACCAAGAACCTTGTCGCCGCCCTTATTCTCCAGCTTGCGGAGGAGGGGACGCTTTCACTCGAAGATTCGCTCCATGAGTGGCTCCCGCCGATCCCAAATGTTGACCGCACCGTTACCATCAGGCAGATGCTTAACCACACCAGCGGCATTTTCATGTTCTGGGAGAACGACACGCTCTGGCAAGATCTGGTCAAGTATCGGGACAGCGTGTTCACTCCGGAAGTCATCCTGACCTACCTTCAGGAACCGTATTTCGCTCCCAGCACGGATTTCCATTATTCCAACACCAACTATCTGTTGCTGGCCATGATTGCCACGCGCGCCACACACTCCACCCTCTCCGCGGAATTCCGCAGGCGCTTCTGGCAACCCCTCAATCTCCGCGATACTTATCTGTCGATGGAAGAACAGATCCCACAGGATAAGCTCGCGCATGTGTGGGGGGACAACTTTGAAAACGACGGTTCCAATCGCGACATCACGTTCCTTCCTCGGGCATCGCATGAGAGCATTACCTACGGATCGTCCGGGGTGTTTGCGACCGCGGCGGATCTGGCGATTTGGTGCCAATCTCTCTTTGACGGGAAAGTCTTACGCACATCATCCGTGGAGCAGATGACCCGGATCGGGAAAGGCGGGTACGGCTTGGGGATCGGACTGCTCGATGATGGATCTCCATTTGGCGAAAGAGCATATGGGCACGGGGGAGGGAATATCGGTACCACCGCCTTCATGGCCTTCTTACCCGATCACGATGCCGGCATCGTTGTCATGGTCAATCTCTACCAGGTTGACCATACGCGCCGGATGCTTGAGGATATCATCGATTTCGTCGCAGAATACCTCGACGGTGAACAGACTGGTCATCAGTAGAGCGCACGGCTTTCAGGCTGACACCGCATGCGAGGCGGCGGGGCCACGTTGATCGCGCAGTTGAAGTCCCGCGATTCACCCGAAACATCAAGGGGTCCTTCTATTTGGTCAAGACGTCCCCCTCTTGGAGCGGGATCGACCCCGCCGTTTGCAGAAACCCCGGCAAGGAGTATTTTCTCTTATGCCCCATTTCGTCTACATCCTCCAGGCCGACGACGGCCGCTACTACATCGGCCAGTCCGAAGATGTCGAACGGCGCATAGCACAACATCTGGCCGGGCGGGTCCAGTCAACGAAATCACGCACAGGTTGGAAGCTCGTTTACCGGGAACAGTTCGATACGCGTATCGAGGCAATTAAGCGCGAGCGCCAGATCAAGAAGCAGAAGAGCCGCGCCTATATCGAGCGGCTGATTGGAACATCCCCCCCTCACCCGATCCACCGGGCTAAGACCTGATAAGTTTTGTCAGAATTCCTGCAGGCGTCGTCACCAAAATGACAGTCGTATGTTATCCTTCCGGCTGGTCGAGCGGTTTCGACCCCGAGCCGGTTTGTGGTTTACCTACCGTCACGGATCACACAACACGGGACAATCTGGAGGTTGCAGTATGAAGGCGCGGGTCGGGATACTGGTGTACGTCATTCTGGTGCTTGGAGTCTGCACGAGCCTGAATGCCGCCGTACCGGGGCAGATCAATGTCCAGGGACGGCTGACTGATTCGGGCGGGATCCCTCTCGCTCCGGGATCAAAGACATTCTCGTTCAAGATCTATACCGACTCCACCGGAGGAATCGCGATCTGGCCTCAGGGAGCCATCGCCGGCGAAGAACAAACCCTGACCACCGGACAAAACGGCCTCTGGACCGCACTCATTGGCGCCCTCTACCCTCTCTCGTCGGGCGTCTTCGCCGATTCGGTCCGCTGGCTTGAAATCACTGTCCAGGACGGCGCCAACCCGTCTGTGACCATGCCACGGGTGCGGCTGGTCACCGGCCCCTTGTATGTTGGCTTGCGTGTTTGGGGGCGATGTGAGATGGTGATCCGGACCGGGGTGACACTGTCCGGCCCCTAAGGCATAGGAACCTGGAACGTAGATGAGTGCTCCCGGTCCGGTCACACGGGATGATACG
>DATKYL010000126.1:0-4922 GCA_035528515.1 Acidobacteriota bacterium
TCCATGTTGCTTTTCGGTCGGAATTCAATCCCGGTCCAGTGCGCCCACCAACTCCCGTGGCGTTCCTCACCGCTGCCCGGATTCAGATTGAGCGAGATGGTCTTACTCTGATCGGTGGTGAATGACGCCCACCAACCCCAGGCCCGTGGATACTCCCACAAACCGTTGTCGCGGGTCTCCCGGTCGTCGTACTCGCTCAGGTTCTGGCTGATCCCGCCCGACAACCACCAACGATTCGTGAATTCGATCTGGCCGTTCCAGTTCCACCCCTTCTGGATATTGGCGCCGTCGTAATTCCAAGCCCCGTAGAGATTGAAGTCGTTCCAGGAATTGCGCACGATCCACCAGTCGTCCAGCGTGCGGTACTGAACCCACAGACGACCTTGTTGCCAGTCCGGACGATCCAGGTAGCCCAGTCGATTCAGATCGAGGTACGGGTCCCGGAGGGTGACGCCGATTTCACCGCGAATGTGCTGGCCGCCGAGCTTCTGGATTTCGGCGTCGAGGCCGAAACCGGTATTGACCCCGTCATTGCGGCTGAAGACGCTCTGGCCCTGCGCAACCCAGCTTCCGTCGGCGGTGCTGAAGCGCCAGTCGACGCCGCCAGCGGCGGCCGGATGGTGGGCGTCCTGACTCGCCAGCGTCACGGTCCCGCCGATGCGCGAATTGGTGAACACGTCCTGTGTCAGACGCAAAACCGAGTAGTTGGCGACCGGTTCGATCACACGCGTCCGGTTCAGCGTGTCGATCTTGATCGTGTCGATGATGAGTTCCTCGCCCACCCAGGTCGAATCGGCCTCCGTGACAACCTCGGCGGTGTACGCCGCTTCTTCCTCCTGCGTGACCGCGTTGAGGAAGGCGATCGTGGTGCCCCCGGCCAGCTTTCCCGTGATCTTGGCCGCACCCAGAATGGTTGTCGCCGGCGGACGGTCCGTGTAGTACACGAGATTGTCGTCATCGACATATCCCGGATCGCGCCCGATACGCCGCGAGTAGAACATATTAAACGATGTGTTGAACAGATCGGCTCCTTCGAGGAAGAAGGGACGTTTCTCCGAGTAGTAGGTCTCGAACGAGGACAGGTTCAGAACCGGCTGGTCAAGTTCGACCTGCCCGAAATCGGGATTCACCGTCGCATCCAAAATGAGATTCGAGGACAGCCCGTATTTCAGGTCGAACCCCATGTTGCCCGTCAAATCCCGGCCGTCAGGATTGCCCGGCGACTCGGGATCGAACTGCGCGCTCGAAACGGTATACGGCAGCACCTCAAGGTGCCGCGCCGGCTTGATGCCGGCCAGTCCGGTCAGGTGGCCCATACGCGAGACGTAACCGCCCTCGCTGGAAGGCGAAAACGCCCAGCGGGAATACTCTCCCGACCGTCCCATGTTCCGGGTGATCTGCAGTCCCCAGGTGTGTTCATCTTTCTCCGCGAAACGCAAACAGGAGAATGGTATGCGCATCTCTGCCGACCAGCCCCACGGCTGGATCCGGGAGGACGCCTCCCAGACCGCATCCCAGTCGTAATCCACGTTGGTGTCGTCGGAAATGCTGGCGTCGCGCAGCACGCCGGCCGCAGTGATCGCGAAGTAACTGCCGCTCTGGTGATCGTGGTGACAGTCGAGTGAAACCAGGATCAGATCGGTCATCGCGTCGCGATCGCGCCGCACCAACGGAGCCAGAATCTGATCGGGGTTCGAATCGAAATTCCAGAAGCCGAAATAAATGGCGTCGTCATCATAGACCACCGCCACCAGGGTCGATTCAGATGCGGCTGCTCCCTCATCGGGCTCTCGCTGCAGAAACCCGCGCGCCAGATCCAGACCCGGTTGCTTCCAGATGTCATCATCGAGCTTCCCATCGATCACCGGACCATCCGCCTGGATTCGCGTGACCCGCAACTCCTTGACCTCGCGCTCAGGCGACGTCGTTTCCTGCGCATGAGAACTGACCGCAGTAATGAGGAGAAGACATGCCGCCTGTAAGGCAGCGAACAGAACAATCGTCTTGGTGTGCATCACAACCCTCCGCCACCCTCGCGGGCTGTCAACGTCTGTACATCGAGTCCGGTATTGCCTGCACGGTTTTCATCCGGGGCGGAAGACCCCCCGATGTTCGGGAATACGCAGGCCGACGCCCGAAGTTTCCTCTCAATGCCAATGTCGGCGGATGCTGAAACGACGCGCTCCTCGTCGCTCAGACTCCTGGGCGCGCTGACACACACCGCGGCCAGATCACCAGCACGCCCCGGGGCGAGGGAAGACAAAGTGCGAACGGGCGGGAGCGCTTTCAGGCTCCCGCCCGCCGGTGGCACCGGTTGCCGATGCACATTACGAAATGGGAGACCATCTCGACGACGGCGCCGATCTGACCAAGGTCGCCCCCCGAACAGAGCGACATCTTCGGGCAGGTCATCCCGTCACCCTGGATCGAGATCGCCGCCCAAGTCTGCGATGTTGCCCGCGTACACCCCCGCCCCCGGGCAAGCCCCTGCCATGCAGCCACTTGGCCTCATTCGGCCCGCTGCGTACCCATCGGCGTCTATCTGAAATCCTGATCTCGCACCTCGGCCCCAGGAATCTGAATGACCCTGTGCTCTGCACGCGGTACCTTACCTGACTGACAGGATCGCCCTGACTATGCAAACGCCTTCCCAATCTCCAAGGAGTCAAAGATGAAACCGTCGCGGAACTTCCGGCTCGCAGTCGTCGCTGTCGGTATCCTGACCTTCGCGTGCTGCGGTGAACGCATCGCCCAGGCACAGGGCACGTTCATCAGCGAAGCGCAGATCAACACCGTGATCAGCGAACTGGCCGAGATTCATGGTGAGGCGAAACGTGCGCCAATCGAACGCGGCGTGCGGCAGGTCGCTAACATGTGGCGCGCCGACGACGGTTCCCCCGAGGAGTTCGCCGAGTTCTGTAAGGACAACTACATCGCCGATCCCGAAACCCGTCAGAAAACCGCCGATCGTTACGAGACCGCCTTCGCCAGCATCTACGGACACCTGGGCGAGATGGACCGCGACCTGAGCTGGAATCTCGATATCGCCACCGGACCGCTGATGCCGATCGATTATGCCTTCGCGCGGCTCTCACTCGGTTCACATCTGAACGAAGACATGTTCAAAACCAAGATCGGGTTCATGGCGCTGTTGAATTACCCGCTGTACACGCTGGATGAACGTCTCGCCGACGGACCGTCGTGGAATCGGGAAGAATGGGCGCAGGCGCGACTGGTCGAAAGCTTCGCCGCGCGTGTGCCGCCCGAGGTATCGCAGAAGAACACGGAAGCGTACATCGCCGCCGATACCTACATCGGCCAGTACAACATTTTCATGCATCACCTGCTCGCCGCCGACGGCACCCGGCCGTTCCCCGAGAAACTGCGCCTGGTCAGCCACTGGAACCTGCGCGATGAACTCAAGGCGCAGTACTCCGAACCGGATGGACTCGCCAAACAGGAAATGATCTTCAGTCTGATGCAGAAGATCATCCGGCAGGAAATCCCCGCCGCGGTGATCAACAACCCGACCGTCGATTGGAACATGACCACCAACGCGGTCACGGTCTCGCCGATTGTCGACGGCGACATTCCGGAGGGTTGGCACGTCGAGGGCGCCGCCGGTGATCCGGTCGACAACGCGCGTGAATCCGACACCCGCTACTCCCACCTCCTTGCGATCTTCCACGCGCAACAGCGGGTCGATCCGTACTACCCCACGATGCCGACTTTGATGGACCGCCGGTTCCAGCGCAACTTCGAGATTCCCGAAACGGAAGTCGTCGCGATCCTCAAGTCGGTGCTCAGTTCACCGACGTTTGCCCGGGCAGCGCGTTTGGTCGAACAGCGTCTCGGCCGCCCATTGCGTCCGTTTGATATCTGGTACGACGGTTTCAAAGCCAGAGGCACCATCGCCCAGGATGAACTCGACCGGATCGTCGGCGAAAAATACCCGACCGTCGCCGCCTTCCAGGCCGACCTCCCCCGCATCCTGCAGGACCTCGGTTTCTCCCCGTCGTCGGCGAGTTTCCTGGTCGATCATATCGCGGTCGACCCGTCGCGCGGCATCGGTCACGCCTCCGGCCCCGGCCGCCGCGAGGACAAGGCGCGCCTCCGCACGCGCTTCGGTGACGACGGCATGGACTACAAGGGATATAACATTGCCACTCACGAATTCGGGCATAACGTCGAGCAGGTCCTCTCCCTCACCAAAGTCGATCACACACTCCTCCGCGGCGTCCCCAACACCGCCTTCACCGAGGGATTCGCCTTTGTCTTCCAGGCACGCGATCTCGAACTGCTGGGTATACCCAATGAAGACCCACACGCCGAACACATGAAGACGCTGGACATCCTGTGGGGGACAGCCGAAATCGGCGCCGTTTCTCTGGTGGATATCAGCGTTTGGAACTGGATGTACAATCATCCCGAGGCGACTCCCGCCGACTTGCGCGAGGCGGTGATTGCGATCGCCAAGGATGTCTGGAATGAGTACTATGCCCCGGTCTTCGGCATGAAAGATGTCGACCTGCTGGGAATCTATTCGCACATGATCGACGCGGCGCTCTACCTGCCGAACTACCCGCTCGGTCACATCATCGCATTTCAGGTTGAAGAGCATCTGAAAAACGCAAATCTCGGTGAGGAAATGGAACGGATGTGCCGTCTCGGCTCGATCACCCCGGGTATCTGGATGCAGGAAGCGGTCGGCGGGCCGATCTCGACCGCGCCGTTGTTGCAGGCCGCCGAGGAAGCGCTCGACGCCCTCGCCGAGTAAACGTCGGGCGGATCGGTGCGGAACCTTGTCTAATGGGAGCGTTCAAGAACTCGATCTACGATGCCTGTCGATCGCCAGGACATCAATGCGACACTCTTTAGTGAGTGGACGCCAGGCGCCCTCGCCTGGCGTCATGTATGCCAAG
>DATKYL010000127.1:0-2484 GCA_035528515.1 Acidobacteriota bacterium
ATCGGTGTTGGGTTTGTCATAACGAATATGCACGCGATTGGAAGCGGACTAAACGAATCGCACGAAAGGTCACATCGTGAACATGGTTTGCTCGACGAAACAGAAGGGGGGTTGAGGGGTATGTCATGGACTACCCCTCGATTATCGAACCTGGGTGACGGGGGAGACGGTGACGGCCGCCCTGATGAACACGCACATTCGCGACCAGTTGCGGGAGTGTTCACCGTTCACGGTCACGACCGCCGGCGACCTGTCGTATGCGGACGCAGCGAACTCGATGAACAGTCGTCTGGGGATCGGAGCGGCTGGCGGCATCCTGATGTCTAACGGCACAGGCCCGGTGTGGCGCAGGCCGCTCGGTGACAGTCGCACCGATCAGGCTGTCGGCGGCGCCTCCGGCGACTGGCGCACCCTCGGCGGCGTGTCCTGGTACAACGACTCTGACGACGTGGCGGTGACGGTGGTGACCGGGGCTACGGCCATCGTGATGATCAAGGGCCAGGTCGAGAACTCCACGATCGATCAGATCACGGCTATCGGATACACCGTGTCGGGGGATTCCACGGTCGCCGCGGCGCTTACAAGGTCGCTGTACTACAAGTCGGGGGCGGCGGGCGAGCATTCGCCGCACATGGGGATCGCCATTTTGCAGGGCGGGCTCACGCCGGGCACCAACCTGTTCTCACTGACGGGCTACATCGACGGCGGGCAGGGCACCATCGGCTATCCGGCCATCATCGTGGTGCCGCTGTGACCATCGGGGACGCCCTGTTCATGTGGCCGGAGACGGTGGGCGGATGGGCCGCACTCGTCCTCGCTGCCGTCGCGATCGTCGGCGCCGTCGGCGGCGTGGTCGTCGGGTTGCAACGCCGCAACATCCGATCCGAAGTCTACCGGGAGGTTCACACGGAGACGCCGCAGGTCGTCGCCTTCGCCCTGCGGGAGGTCAACGCCAAACTCGACGGCATCCGTATCAACCAGGCCGAACTGTCCGCCGAAGTCGGAAGGGTCCGGGTGTTGGAATCGAAGATCGACAACGGCCTGACCGCGAAGGTCAAAGACATCGACGGGAAGGTAGACCGGATCAAGCAACGCCAGATCACCCTCGTCGGCCAGGTCGGGGAGATGCACGGCTGGATGCAGTCCCGGCATGAATACGACGGCGAAGAGAGGCGGGTGAAGTGACGACGCATCTCTCCCAGGTCGTCGAGTTGGGATGGGCGCCGTACCTGGGCAAGACTGACACGCTCGTCTCGGTCACGATGCTGGGCCGCTACCCGGTCAAGGCGCAGGACTTCTGGGTCCCGGCCGTCGCAGCGATGGAACGGGTCCTGATCGCGGGCGGGTATGAGAATCCGTGCGACTGGATCGGGTCGTACAAGAAACGCGTCATCGCCGGGACGGACATCTGGTCGTTCCATTCCTACGGTGGTGCGGTCGATTTGGATTACGGCGGCGACGTTGACGGGGACGGCGACCCGACGATCGACCGCAACCCGCACGTGCATCGCAGAATCACGCGGGGCGATCCCGGCTTCAGTGTCGAATGGCAGTTGACGGAAGCCCAGGTCGACGCGGTTGAGAAGATCAAGACCGTGAACGGGAAGACGGTGTGGCGCTGGCTGGGTTGGAGCATCGGTGACACGATGCATTTCGAGCCTGCGTGTACGCCGGACGACGCGAGGACGGGCATCGCCGAGGAGGAAGACATGGACGAAGACACGTTACGGAGAATCGTCAGGGAAGAACTCGTCGCCGTGTTAGGCGGCGACCGGATCGTCATGCCCGACGGGACACGCACCGGCAACATCGGGGTCGTCAACTCGGTGTGGCACGCGTCGACGCACGGGGAACGCATGATGGATCAGCAATGGAGGGCCGCGGAATCACATACGCATCCCGTCGTCGTCGAGACGCCGGGCACACGGGTAGAAACGAACACAGGAGTCAACGAATGATCGCCACCATCAGCCCCTACTTCAAAGCCGTCGCCGGCGGAATAGTCGGCGCAGCAACCTACGTCCTCGCGTCAGGCTTGGACGTGGCAAACCCGGTGTGGTATGCCGGACTGATCGTGTTCCTCGGTGCCGGCTTCGGCATCGTCTGGGCCGTCCCCAACCGTTAATGTTCACGACAGTGTGGGTCGTGTGGGTCGTCGTCGTGCTTGGCACGTTCGGTGTCATCGAATGGTGGGGGTTGAAGAAGGCCGGGACGGAAGGCACCCTGTCGTATCTGGCGTGGACGGTGCTGTTCAGGGACCACAAGAAGATACTCGAAGGGAAGTATCCGCGGCATCCGCGGGGCGTGATCTTCTTCCTCGTCCTGGGGCCGTTCGTCTGGCTGCTCCTGCATTTCTTCCTCGGCGGCAGGGTCGGCTAGGACGGATCGTACAACTTGTACGACGTGTACGATTGTGAGCCAATACACGTTTACCGTGTGTTGATGCGCTGCCTGGGTGTCGTCCCCGCCCAGATACCCTCCGTC
>DATKYL010000128.1:0-3144 GCA_035528515.1 Acidobacteriota bacterium
CGACGGCAGCTATGAGGTCGTCGTCCGGCTCGGGATGTACGGGCCCGCAAGCCTGAGCAAGGCAGTCGTGCCCGCCATGATCACTCAGGAGAAGAAGATGCAGATGGGGGGTGGCCTGCCCGCACCGATCATGACCATACCTGCGCCGTCGGCGCCTGCGGTTGGGGCGTCGGAGTCCAGCGAGCCAACGGGTGAAGTGGCGGGCGCTCAACTCCCTGTGGGGCCGGTCACCGGGATAGTCGTCGACTGCCGGGGGCTGAAGATCGCCCCGGCGATGAGCCCAAAGATCATGGACGAGAGTGGGAGGGAGATCTGGGGCACGATGCAGATCGACCCAGAGGTCGCCATCGACTTCGGGATCGTCGCTTATTTCCAGACAGTAGATGCCGCAAGGGCGAGCACTCGCGCCGGAAACAACCCGCTGATCGTAAACGCGATAGGAACCAGCGGGATATCCAAGGACTATCCGGCCAACGCGGTGGTCACGGTAGGTGACGGGGATCTGATCCGGACAGAGAACGAGAAGACAAGATTCCTCGAGAAACTCAGAGTGTGCTTTGTGATCGACGAGCAGTGAGTGAACGAACTCGGCTGGGCGTCCCCGGAGGAGTTCGGCCGCCCAGTCGCGCTCTTGGGTGAATCCCTCATGCTGTTCTGGAAGGAAAGGGTAGTGCAGACAAGCTACTTCAAGGGACGGGCGTCGGTTGTGTTGATGACAGTGGCTCTTGCGGCCGCAGTCGGCGCGTTCGCCAATCTGGCGGCGGCAGGCTTGCCGCCGGTGGATCTCACGCGAATGGATCCCGCGTCGAACAACGGTTTCTGTCAGAGGCCAGACAGTGAGGTCGCCATCAGAGGCAAGGTGTATGACGGCTACATCGGGTTCTGCTGGTACGGAGACACCGAGTGGGCGACCTGGCGAGTCCCCAGCGGCTATGCGACGTTCCAAGCATATGTTGGTATCGACGACGAGTCTAGGCGGGATAAGGCTTCGACCTTTCGCGTCCTCATTGACGGAGACCTTGCCAAGTCGGTCAAGGTCGAACCGGGGAGCAAGGCTGTGCAGCTCTCGCTCGCGGTCCCGCCAGGGAGTTCGCTCAGATTGGAGATGGAGCGCCGCGGCGGCGTTTTCGCTGAGCCCAGACTGCTGGCCGGCCCCGCGCATGCTGCCACCACCCCTGAAGCGGGCGGCGGCACCGCCTCTGCGTTATCGCCCTTCGTCGTTGACCCGCGAGACATCGACCGGCTGGCGGCGAGCCTTCGCCAGAAGGTAGACGCCAATGCTGTCGTTCGGCAGCGATTGGCGAACGGGCAGGTTGCGGTGTCGACTTTCAGCCTGATTGACGTCTCGTCTCCGTCTGTCGCCCAGAACGTCGCGGAGGACCTCTATACGGCAATGATCAACAGTGGGTTTGCGCTGGTGGAGCGCGGTCAACTCGATAAGGTCCTCAGGGAACTGAAGATCCAGAACATGGGGCTGGTCGATCCGAAGACCGCACTGAAGATCGGACAACTCAGCGGCTGTGATGTGATCCTACTCGGCAGCATCTCCGACCGGGGACAATTCGTCGCCATCAACGCCCGACTGATGGATACGGCGACGGGCAAGTCCCTTGTGGCCGACCGGATAGAGATGCGAAAGATGCCGATCCAGCGAGGGGGATGAGATGGTGTCCCTGCGATCAGCCCCGGCAGCGCTAGTAGCGCTACTGACCCTTGCTGCGGTATTGTGCCCTTCGTTAGCAGGCTCTGGTGCTGGGGTCCAGGTCGAGGATAAGACGGTACTTGTCGAGGGTGTAGGCGTCAGCGACGATCGGGCGAAGGCGCGCGATGATGCGATCGCTGACGCGCAGCGGCGCGCGGTAGAAGTGGGAGTCGGGCTCTACGTGAAGTCAGAATCGCTCGTGCGGAACTTCGTGCTGCTCAGCGATTCCATCTACTCGCACGCCGACGGGTATGTCGCGTCGTACGAGATCGTCTCAGAACGGCAAGACGGCGATGAGTGCCGAGTCGCGATCCGGGCGCGGGTACATATGGGGAAGATCGAGGACGATCTCGCGCTGCTATGGGGCCGCCTCCAACTTGCCGGCAGTCCGCGCGTGATCGTCGCTGTTGGGGAGTCGAAGCCGGGCGATGCTGGCGAGGTCGCCCGCAATACTATCACGGGAGAGCTGGTTGGCTACGGCTTCAAGGTGCTCGACCCAGGCCAACTCGAGAAGGCGAGATGGCGACGCGCTCTCCGGCTCATCCAGTCAGGCGATGCCCGGACCGCCAACATCCTTGCGCTTCAGGAGGCGGCGGACATCGTCATCGTTGGCACGTCCAGCTACCGCGCTCTGGGCAAGGCCGTGCCCGAACTCGACGTCTACTCCTCCGAGGCCGCGGTCGACGCACGCGCCATCCGCGTTGACACCGGCGAGATCATCAGTGCTGTCCGGGGAAGTGCCGGCCCAACTGCTGCCTTCCGCCAGGATCAGGCGGTCGAGGAGGCCGTGCGCGCAGCCGCGGAGGACTGGGCGCGCGGGAACTTGGGCGCTCTGGTGCGAGAAGCCGTTGATCCCACAAGGAACTACTCACTCACGGTCAGCGAAGGCAGCCTCGCCGAGACACGGGCTTTGATCCGAGCGCTAGTCGACCTCCGGTTCGTGCGGGATGCCCAGCTTCGCGCCTATGACGAGGGGACCGCCCGGATCGAGGCCAGATTCGCCGGGACGGCACAGACCCTGGCCGGCGAACTAGAGATGCTCGACAACCCCAGGCTGGAGGTCCGTAGCATATCGGCTCGAAACCTGATGGTCCAGGTCAAACGCTAACAAGCTTCGGGCGCGCCGTGCATATCCGAACAGGTGCCAGGTGCGCCGCGACTGGCGTCGCGCCGATGGAGGGACTATACAGATGAGAGGACGCTACCTGATCGTGCTGTTGTCTGCACTCGGTCTTTTACTCGCCGCCAGCCCGCTGGTCGCGGGCGTCGCCACAAGCCGCCCCTTGGACGAGACGGTTAAGCGACTTGCTGGCTCTTGGGAATACCGTGATGATGATATGAGCATTGGCGGCCGCATCTACCATGGGTGGGGCCGACCGAACTACTCGGTGGTCTTCGACGTACGCGGCTGGGACTGGTTCGTTGCGAACGTCGGCATCAGC
>DATKYL010000129.1:0-3722 GCA_035528515.1 Acidobacteriota bacterium
ATGAAGTTGGTCAAGAAAACACAGACCTGCCCTGCCCCCTGCCCCCCCAATATCCGCCCATCCTGAGAGTTAGGATCTGCTGGGCAGGGAAAGGGGTGGTCAATAGAACGGTTGGGCAGCCGGGGCCCCATGTCGACAAGACCGTCAGCCAGCCGCAACCGTGTCTCGTATCAAATGAGGGACTTGAAACAGATGCCACCGTCTCTTAGATTGAGACTCTCAAAGTCTGACCCTGGCTGACGAAACGTACGGAAGGGATAAGATGCAGACTACTTTCGACCGCGATCGCATCAGGTCGAATCTGCTTCCATACACAAGAAAAGCGTTCGGCTTGCTGCCGAAGCTGAGCAGGCCCCGGATCCTGGATATTGGCTGCGGCAGCGGAGCTGCGACTCTTGAGCTTGCTCGAATTAGCGGCGGCGACATTGTTGCTTTGGACATAGATAAAGATGCGCTCGACAGACTCGTCACCAAGGCCAAGGAAGAGGACCTGTTGAGCAGGATAACGGTAGTCCACGCCTCTATGCTCGAGATGGACTTTCCCCCCAACACCTTTGATGTCATCTGGACCGAGGGAGCCATATCGTACATTGGATTCGAACGCGGCCTCAGCGAGTGGCACCGCCTCCTGATGCCCGAAGGATATCTCGTTGTTCATGACGCAGTGTCGGATCTACAGAGGAAGATTGAGTTAACACACACGTGCGGTTACACCATATTGGGGCAGTTCGAGTTGCCTCCCGACATCTGGTGGAACGAGTATTACGCGCCACTCAAGAGAGAGCTCGAAACACTGAAGGGAGCAGGTTCTCTGGATCAGAGGGTCGCAAACGAGATGAAGACGGCCGAGCGGGAAATCGCGGAGTTCGACAGTGAGAGTGATCGCTTTAGTTCCGTCTTCTTCGTCCTCAAGAGGGCATAGCTCAGAATCCAGGAAACGGTCACTATTTGCCCAGGGTGCAGCGTAATGCTGCGAGCACACAATGCCGACCAGGGTCTAATGCTCGTGCCCGGTCGTATCGTAATGCTGCGCTAAGCTGTCAATCGCGGTGCGGAGAGTGGTGACGTACTGGAGGTCGGCGTTCTGCTTGGTCTTCATCGCCGCGGTCATGACGCGGTGATGATCCGCGAGTCTCTTGAGGTAGGCGTCGTAACCGTCGGCGCCCGGCTCCACCGGTTTGACTTTCTGAGTCAGGAAGTACTCGGCGACAATCGTAATGATGTTCGACGCATGTTCTTCCTTGGTCGTCACCCAGCGGATCAACTGGTTGGCGCTCTGGGCGTCGGTCTTCCCGGCCAGCTCGACGATCTGTCCGATCGCTTTCTCGATCGTGCTCGCGTCCTCATACATGCGGTCGATGCGCGCGGCGTCATCGTAGATCCCGCACGGGACCTGGCAATGCGCCCATACCGTCTGCGGCAGACTCACCACCGCCAGCAACATCGGAATCAGACCGAGCCACAATGTCCGTCTCATCAGATTCTCCTCCCTATGCGTCACGCACTCGTGACTTGTCCCGTTGCTTTCGATGCCGTGCAACCAGTCGATAGACGTGCTCCGCAAGATACCGGAAACCCGGGACATTTTCATACAGCCACAGCAGCAAAGAACGGTTGGCGGCAATCTTCCGCATCCGCAAAACGGCCTGCGCGCCCTGCGAAATTCGGCCCGCCGGCTCGATCAGATGCACGCTCTCGTTCAATGGTAATCGCCTGACGGCGGGGAACATCTGTTCGGCCTCCGCCGACGGTACGAAATCGATGCGGTTCCCAGTCTCATTCTGCCAGCGCGCCACACGCCGCCGGCAGAAATCGCAGCTCCCGTCGTAGATCACGACCGGTTTCTCGGAAGATATGCAGATGGTCTCACATGATGCCATCGTCAGGGGGCAACCCGTCGGGCTCCCAGCAGGGCATCGAGTGCAACCGCCGAGGTCACCGGGAGGTCGCACTGGTAATTGCGGCACAGGTACGCGGCGGCTTTCCCGTCAACCGGACCCATCTGTTGCGCAAAGGGCGCCAGTTGGACCACCTGACCATCGTCACCCGTGACCGCCAGGAGCACCTTGCGCGGCAGGTACCGTTCACGCACGGCTTGCACCAGGTCAACCGTTCCGTCCCTCGTGTCGGCCGCGATCACAATCTCCTGCGACGGCCCGACCGCCAGGTCGATCGCCCACCATGCCTGCATGTGAAAAACCGGTGATTCCCTGAAACGCGCGGCGAACGACCGCAAGAGCGCCTGCGCCCTTTCCTCGAGTGCGGTGTTGCCGGTCATGCGCCCGAGGCGGATCAGGTTGAGCGCCGCGACTGAATTCCCCGACGGCAGCGCCCCGTCGGCATAATCTTTCGAGCGCACCAGAAGCTCTTCGGAATCGTTCCCGGCAAAGAAGAACCCGCCGCCGTCGTTGTCCCAGAAAAGTCTCAGCAAATCCTGATTGAGCGCCAGCGCTTCCTCAAGATAACGGGCCTCGAAGGTCGCTTCGTACAGTTCGATCAGTCCCCAGATCAGATAGGCGTAATCATCGGAAAAGGCCGGAATCTTCGCCTCGCCGTCGCGATATCGTCTCAGCAGACGGCCGTCGGATCGACGCAGCTTGGCGAGGATGAAATCCGCGGCCTTTATGGCTGCGTCCGCATAACGTGGCTCATTGAAGGCCTGCGCCGCTTTGGCCAGCGCCGCGATCATGTATCCGTTCCAGGAGGTGAGAACCTTATCGTCTTTCAGCGGATGCTCCCGCTGTGCGCGATGAGCCAGCAGTCGGGCGCGCGCCTCATCGAGAGCCGCACGCACATCGTCGACCGGTCGCCCTTCGGACTGGGCAAATGCCCCCAGTGAACGCGACTGGAAGAGAATCGACCGGCCGCCTTCGAAGTTGCCCTGCTCGGTCACACCCCAGAATCGACGGGCCAGATCGGCCGGATCATCATCGAGCACTTCCCCGAACTCATCGGTCCGCCAGACATAGAATGTCCCCTCTTCCCCCTCCGAATCGGCGTCCTCGGCCGAATAGAAGACGCCGTCGGGAGAGGTCATGTCGCGCAGGACGTATGTGAAAATCTCCTCGGCCACCTGCCGCCACACCGGTTCACCGGTGAGCTGGTACATCTCGGTGTAGGCAATCGCGAGACCGGCGTTGTCATAGAGCATTTTTTCGAAGTGCGGCACCAGCCAGTGTACGTCGGTCGAGTAGCGGTGGAAGCCGTACCCGAGTTGGTCGTACATGCCGCCCCAGCGCATCGCCCGCAACGTGTGGTGGAGTTGGCCCAGGAGCTGATCGTCGCCGGTTCGGGACACCCAGCGGATCGCGGCGGTCAGACGGTGCGGCATCGGAAACTTGGGCGCGCCGCCGAAGCCTCCGTCGGTGCGATCGTATTGCGCCTTGAGCTGATCGATCGCCTGGCGCAATTCGGCTTCAGCCGGGACAGCTCCCGCCCTTTGCGCGTTCAACCGCCCGAGAGCGTCGGTGACCTGCACCCCGATCGACGCGATATTGCGGCGATCGGTTGCCCATTTATCCCGCACGATCCCGAGCAGGTCGATCAGGCCCTGCCGACCGAACCGCGGGGTTTTCGGGATATATGTCCCGGCAAAGAACGGTTTGGCATCCGGGGTCATGATAATCGTCAACGGCCAGCCGCCCTGCCCGGTCATCATCTGGCAGACACTCATGTAGACGTCGTCGATATCGGGACGTTCCTCGCGGTCGACCTTGACCGCC
>DATKYL010000130.1:0-7455 GCA_035528515.1 Acidobacteriota bacterium
AACTCATCCCCAGGGCCGTCCCAGCCGTCGTACGCGACCGAAACCAGGGTATCGGCGCCCACGATCCCGCCGACCCAGAGCCCCCCGTTGTACAGGTAGTCGATCCGTGATCCACCCGGGTACTCAAACGAGGGGCAGTAGTTGATGCGCAGGATTTCCTCATCCCGGCGACAAGCTTGGCCAGTGTGGGAGGTCCCCCAGGTGCCGTCGTTGGCGAACGATACCCAGGCCTCGCCGATGTAGTGCAGACGCCGATCGAAGACGGGGTTTGCCGCCAGCGCCCATCCGTGCCGTGTCGGCTCCTGAATGTCCGATTTCCTCGCGTCGCGTCCCTCGGCGGCGGTGGGGGCGCCGGCGCTCATGGCGACGGCGATCAGTATGAAAAGTCCCCGGAGGGCGGTGGACGCGGCTGCGGCTCCGGCTCGTTCCCTGTACCTGCGAGTCATGACAATCTCTCCCTAACTGTCTGCGGCCGTTTCGGCTGCACCTGATCTGCGGTCTGTGTGCCCGCACCGGTCAGTCGGGCCATCCTGAGAATATACACTTGGACAGGGGTCAATATTCCAGGCAAAAGCACCCGGTTGGGGGTGCGTGACACCGCCACGGAGCGCCCGACGGCTGCGGGCCAGGCCCGCAAAGCAAGGGGCCGCCGATAAAATCGGCGGCCCCTGGTCACGTTCAGACACGTATCGGTCTGGCGGAGCGCTTCAGGCTGCTATTCCAGGACGTGGATATTGCGCTCGCGGCAGAGGTCCTTCAGGATCTTGGGCCACACCGTGACGCTCACCTCTCCGAGATGCGCCTGCTTCAGGATCAGCATCTGGGTCCGCGACTGGCCGATGCCGCCGCCGATGCTCAGGGGCAGCTCCCCGCTGATGATCCCCTGATGGTACGGGAGGTTCAGGAAATCTTCCTGCCCGGTGATCTTCAACTGCTGGCGGAGCGTGTCGGCATTGACCCGAATCCCCATCGAGGTCAACTCGTGGCGCCGCTTGGTGATCGGGTTCCAGACGAGGATGTCGCCGTTGAGGCCGTGCATTGGCTTCCCGCCCTCGGAGACCGTTTCGGTTACCCAGTCGTCGTAGTCGGCGGCGCGCATCTCGTGGGGATACCCGTCCTTGAGCACCCAGCCGATCCCGATGATGAAGACCGCGGGGAAGTCCTGCAGGATCGCCGTCTCGCGCTTCTTGCGCGGCAGGTCCGGATAACGCTCGAGGATCTCCTCGGCGTGCAGGAAGACCAGTTCATCGGGGAGGTCGGGATACTTGTCGGTTTTGAGCTGCGGGAAGAGTTCCTGGGCGTGCACCTCCGCGCCCTTGATGACCTTCCAGAGCTTGCGGACCACGGTCTTGAGGAAGTCGAGGTTCCGCATCTCATTGTTGATGACCATCTCCCAGTCCCACTGGTCGACGTAGGAGCTGTGGTCGTGGTCGAGGAAGTAGTCCTTGCGGACCGCCCGCATGTCGGTGTTGAGTCCTTCGCCGACCTTCATGCCGAACTGCTTGAGCGCGACCCGTTTCCACTTGGTCGCCGCCTGAACGACCTGGGCTTCGATCGGGTTCTTGCCGTGGTCGTTGGAGATGTGGAACTGGACCGGCGTCCGCGAACCGTCGCGGTCCAGCATGTCGTTGACGCCGCTTTCGATGTCGACGATCAGCGGGACCTGGACCATGATCAGGTTCAGTTCCTTGCACATGTTCTCTTCGATGTACGCCTTGACCGCGTAGATCGCTTCCTGTGTTTCCCTCGGGTTCAAAGGGGACCTGTAGTCGCTGGGCAGAACGTGCGCCAGCTCCTCATAGCTCCCGATTCCCGGTCCCGCCAGATCGGCGGCTTTGGTGCCTGCTGTGGCCATGTTCACTCCCTGTGTGGTGCGTGTTATACGTTATCTCAAAGCTCTCAAATCCCAGTCCATACCGGTCCGAAGGTACACTTTTGGCGCCCCAAGTCAAGCGGAGTGGGGGGGAGGGTGGCAAGATTGTGGGGGGACGAGATGCCTGCCCCCCGGGCTGTACCGGGATTCCCAGGTATGTCTTCCATCACCCTCGCCAAGCGGATGAGGTACTTCTGAACGGACAGGGATCCACGTTAGCGGTGCTGGCAGGCTTGCGTTCCGGGGCCTTAGGGCAAGTTGTGGTGCAGGTGGAGGTGGGATCCGCTCGGGAAAAGCGGCAGAGAAGACATCCACTATCTGATCTTCCGGCACTCCTCAAAACCCATATGTGTGCCACCGAAGCCGGTCCACTTCCCGCGCATGATCACGTCGGTGAGCCACTCGTAGACCACCACGCCGTAGTACCAAGCATCGTAGTCGCCGACCTTGTATCGGAAGACGAATGCGAGCGCGTTGCCGTGGATGATGCCGACCCCCTCGTGGCGCTGCGATCCGGCTGCGACTTCCCATACGCCTTCGAGCACCTCATCCACGTTCCTGATAGTCAGTGTCCCGCGGTACGACTTGCCTTGGGCGCGAGGGTTCCGACCCACGACAGAATACTCGCCACAAACATCATTTATCGACAGACTGACTTGGGATGAAAGTGCCACCTCGCGGTCCGACAGTCGCGCTGCCTGAATTGCCGCGTGACGCTCCTCCATCTCCCTGGTGATGCCGGTCTGATCGGAGAGTCTGCGCGTCTCGAGTGCCTTGCGGTGTTCTTCCTGCAGTTCCCGTATAGACGCCTCATGCCACTCTCGAAGCTGAACCTCGTAGTATTCTTTGAGGGTACGGAAGCGCGCGCTGACATTCTCGATAGAGGAGTCGCGGGCAGATGCGAGCTGCTGCCGGAGCAAATCAATCTGGGCGTTCTTGGCTCCAATCAGGACTCGGTAGACTGCGACGAGAAGGCCGACAAGTCCCACCATGACGGTGATATTGACGACCCAGCCGAACTCACGGATCATTTCCACGAACGAACTCATGGCATCAGCACCTCCGTCTCCGTTGCCATCGCTCCTGCCAGGGAGGGATAGTCGACAGGATGGCCGTGGGATGCCGCGATGTCAAGATAATCATCCCAGGCGCTGCCTCATGCGACGGGGAGCGGCTCCTCAGGGTGTAGTGACAACGATAGGCCCCATTCCAGGAGCGTCTTCTTTGTACTCCTTGCCTGGAGTGGTGAACGGGCCCGACCCTCGAACGGGCAGATTGATGGCCCAGGGGACGGAGGGCTGCGCGATTTGCCCTTGGCGCTAACTGTGACAATCAGTAATTTTCGGAAAGCCCCGCCGAGCGTTGAGGGGAAGAGACTCTGGCGGCGGAGAAACGATCTAGCGGCGTGATACACATGAGTAGACGAAATGGTGATCCGAGTGCGCACGCTGCCCCGACCGGCGACAGCGCCCCCACGGACTTCATCCGAACCATCGTCGCAGAGGACCTGAGGACCGGCAAGTGGGACGGTCGCGTGGTGACCCGGTTTCCGCCGGAGCCGAACGGGTACCTGCATATCGGCCACGCCAAGGCGATCAGCCTCGATTTCGGCACTGCCGCCGAGCAGCCGGGCGGGGTTACCCACCTGCGTTTCGACGACACCAACCCGACCAAAGAGGAGGCCGAGTACGCCGAGGCGATCAAGGCCGACGTGCGCTGGCTCGGGTTCGACTGGGGCGACCGGCTGCACCACGCCTCCGATTATTTCGAGCAGCTCTACGAGTACGCCGAGCAGCTCATCAAGTTGGGCAAGGCGTATGTCGACGATCTCTCCGCCGACGAGATTCGTGAATATCGCGGGACACTCAAGGAGCCGGGACGGGACAGCCCGCATCGTAACCGCTCGGTCGACGAGAACCTCGATCTGTTCCGGCGGATGCGAGCCGGGGAGTTCCCCGATGGATCAAAGGTGCTGCGCGCGAAGATCGACATGGCGTCCGGGAACATCAACATGCGCGACCCGACGATCTACCGCATCAAGCACGCCAGCCACCACCGGACCGGCGACGCGTGGTGCATCTACCCGATGTACGATTTCACGCACTGCCTCTCCGATTCGATCGAACGGATCACGCACTCGATCTGCACGCTCGAATTCGAAGATCACCGTCCGTTGTACGACTGGTACCTCGATCAGCTCGATGTGTATCATCCGCAACAGATCGAGTTCGCGCGCCTCGAATTGACCTATACGTTGATGAGCAAACGCAAGCTGCTGATGCTGGTCCAGAAGGGGCACGTGAGCGGCTGGAACGATCCGCGGATGCCGACCTTGACCGGAATGCGCCGGAGGGGCTTCACCCCGACGGCGATCCGTGATTTCTGCGACCGGATCGGTGTCGCCAAACGCGACAGCGTGGTCGACTACGCGCTGTTGGAACACTGTCTGCGCGAGGACCTCAATCGGTATGCCCCACGGGTGATGGCGGTGCTGAATCCGCTCAAAGTCGTCATCACGAACTACCCGGAAGGGAAGACCGAGGAGTTCGAAGCGGTCAACAATCCCGAGGACCCGTCGGCGGGAACGCGCAAAGTGCCGTTTGCGCGCGAAATCTACATCGAGCAGGATGATTTCCGCGAAGACCCGCCCAAGAAATTCTTCCGTCTGGCACCGGGGCAGGAAGTGCGCCTCAAGCACGCGTACTACATTACGTGCGATGAGGTCGTCAAGGATGATCAGGGCAACATTGTCGAGCTGCGCTGCACCTACGATCCGGAATCACGCGGCGGCGGCACGCCGGACGGACGGCGCATTAAGGGTACGCTGCACTGGGTATCGGCCGCGCATGCCGTCGACGCCGAAGTGCGTCTCTACGATCATCTTTTCACCACCGAAGACCCCAACGCGGCCGGCGATTTCGAAGCCAACCTCAATCCGCACTCGAGCGAAACCCTGACCGGCTGCAAGCTCGAACCGAGCCTGGCGAAGGCGGAGCCCGGTGCGCGCTTCCAGTTTCTGCGGCAGGGGTACTTCTGCGTCGATACGATCGACTCAACACCGGACCGCCCGGTCTTCAATCGCACGGCCACCCTGCGCGACACCTGGGCGAAGATCGAGCGCGCCCAGGGTCCCACCTGACGACATCGATTGCGTCTTCAGGGCGGCCCGTAATGCCCTGCCTTGCAGGAGGATGCAAGGTCCAGCGGTACTGTGCGGGAGTCCGAATCGTGGGCACGGCTATCTCCGATAGTAGGTGAGCGCCTCATGCTCATCGGGTGCCGTTGATATCACTTGACACTGGGCCGGAAGCACGTTAGTTGAAGCCAGGAGTTTCTTGCTGCCCCAACCCTCGCAGGAGGTCCACCATGAGGGCGTATGGAGTCTTGTGTGCTCTGCTGATGACTGTCTCAGTCCTTTGTTCCGCAGACGTGTTGGCAGTTACGCACCTCGTTCCCACCGAGCACCCGACCATTCAAACGGGAATCGATGCGGCCTTGGACGGAGATACTGTTCTGGTGGCGCCGGGAACATATGTCGAGAATATCGACTTTCACGGGAAGTCGGTCGCGGTGATCAGTGCGGCGGGTCCGGGCACGACGATCATTACCCCAGAAGATCCGAATGATCACACTGTGCGCTTCGTGTCAGGCGAGACCACCGGTACGCAGCTGCGCGGATTTACCATCACCGGCGGCGGCGATGTGCACACTGTCATTGTCAGCAACGCGTCATTCGCGCTGCTGACGGAGAACGTCTTCCGTCGCAATATTCCCAGTTTCGGCAGCGTACAAGTCGAAGTGGTGTCGTGTTATTCGGATGCCTGGATCTTGTACAACTTATTCTATGAGAACGGAGGCATCAGCTGTGTCGGCATTCGGGGCGGGATCGAGACGCGGATCGAGAATAACACCTTTGACAGAAATGCGCGCGGGTTCTTCTCCCTCACGGGAGGAGGGTACGCCAGGAATAACGTGATCACGCGTTCCCAGGACTACGGGGTTGCGGGCCGGTATTTGGTGTTGGATTTCAACTGCCTGTACTTGAACTTCCCCGATTTCAGTACCGACGGCCCGGAACCCGGGCCTAACAACATCATCGCCGATCCGATCTACTGCGACACCGTTGCCGGGGAATACACCGTGGCGGCGGCCTCACCATGCCTCGGTGCGGGTGAGGGCGGGGTCGACATCGGCGCCCTCGGTCTTGGCTGTCTGGAGCCGGACCCGGGTCTTCCCGGAATCGTGATCCGCGTGCCGGCCGACTACCCTACGATTCAAAGCGCAATCGACGCGGTCAAGTCCAACGACACCGTGTTGGTGAGCCCCGGTGTCTGGGTTGAGAACATCGACTTTTCCGGAAAGGGCGTCCGGCTGATCGCGGAGGCCGGTCCGGCGACGACCGTTCTGCGGCCGGCCGAATCCTGGGAATACCACATTGTGATCGGCGACATGGAACCGGCCGGGACCGAACTGGCCGGCTTCACGATTCTCGGCTGTTACGGGCCGCGGGTGGTGACAATCACCCGCGGCGCCGCGCCGCACATTCATCACAACGTGTTTCGCGGGAACGCGACTAATCTCGGCAACGCGCTGTTCATCGGCTCGGATATTGCCAATCCCACCATCACCCACAACCAGTTCGTCGACAACAGCGGACTGACCGCCGTCCACGTGTACAGCGGCGGAGCCACCGTCGAGCACAACACCTTCGATCGGAATGCCGTGGGGCTTCGCTCCGGTACTCCCGAGACGGTTGCACGCCACAACATCATCACCGGTTCGACGGAGTACGGCGTCGGCGGCACGTTTGCGGTTCTTGACTACAACTGCCTGTTTGACAACAGTTCGGACTATGCCTCCGAGACCACTCCGGGTCTGAATGACCTTGCTGTCGACCCCGAGTACTGCGCGCGGGATTTTCGGACATATACGCTGAGCGGCTCATCCCCCTGTGTCGGGACCGGGGAGGGCGGGGTCACCATCGGCGCGCTGGGTGTCGGGTGCGCGACTCCGACTCTCGATCCACCGCCGGCGGCGCTGAAGGTGCCGGGTGACCAGCCCATCATCCAGGTCGCGCTCTACGTTGCCCGTGACGGAGACACCGTGCTGGTCGGTCCCGGGCACTACGTCGAGAACGTGGACTTTCTCTGGAAGGAAGTGGCACTGATCGGAGAGAAGGGGAGCGACTCGACGTTCCTGGAACCGTTCTTCCCGTTCATCCGCACGGTGCAGCTATTTCAGCACGACGGTCAGCAGGCGACCTTCTCCGGATTCACGGTCAGCGGCGGGGGAGCCGCTCAGGTGCTTCTGATTGACGGTGACGGCGAGCCGGTCGTGTCCCATAATGTCTTCCGGGATTACCCGCTGACCTCGCAGAACTACTCGCCGGTCAGGTGCAGTGCGGGCGAGCCACTTATCCAGTACAACGTATTCCACGACAACGAGGGAATCAGTTGCGTCGCCGTGTGGGCGGGCGGTGCTCGGATCATCAACAACACTTTCGACGACAACGCCCGCGGCTTCTTCTCCCTGTCAGCCGCCGCGAGTGCCCGGAACAACATCGTGACCAACTCCCGGGACTA
>DATKYL010000131.1:0-20529 GCA_035528515.1 Acidobacteriota bacterium
CGTTCGGAGGCCCCCGAGATTCCCGGACTCCTCTCCGACCATTGCACCGCCTCACATCCCGAGCTGGCACAGTGGCTGCAGCGATTCAGCGCCTCATGGCAGGCGCGGCGGGAGACCGGCGACCCCCGTCGGGCACACTGCCTGCTGGTCGAATACGACACTCAGGGTCGGCCGGTTCGCGGGCGGGTACGGACTCTCCAGGGCACCCTCACCCCGCTTCCCTCGGATACTGAAACCGACGAGGTAGTCTTCCATCACCGGGTCCGCACTCCGGATGATCCGTTTGTCGGCACCGCCTACAATGCGCTGGCCGCCCTGCGGAGCGGAGCAGGCGCTCCGCATGCCAAAAGTGGTCAACGATACCGGGCGACACTGTCGTTGGGGGGCGGCATCGAGGAAGTCTACAGCGGCAATTCGATCGGGCTGGCGGCGTTCGCGGTTGCCTACGCCGACCGCTGGTCCGGTGAATTGCATCGCGACCGGCGCACGATCACCGACACGGTCGCCTTCACCGGTGGCGTCAACGATCACGGCGAGGCGCAATCGGTGTCGTCCGAGTCACTGACAGTCAAGATCAAACGCGCCTTCCACTCGCCGCTCGAATATGTCGTGGTTCCCGAAAACAACCGACGCGAGGCCGAGGATTGCGCCGCCGATCTCCGCAAGGATCACCCCCGCCGCCGCCTGCACATCATCGGCGTCGAAGACACCGCCGACATCATCGCCGACCACAATATCCTCCGCACCGAAAAGCTCTGTGTCGGCGAGTTCACCCTCCGCGCCGCGGCACGGCTGTCGCGAAATGTGAAGGTGCAGGTGCCGGTGTTGGTGGTGATGTTGTACGCGTTGGTGTGTCTTATTGAACCGAGGGCGTGGATCCCCTTCGATTGGAATCCACACTCGCTCGTTCTTACCAGCACGGGGTTCAGTGTTCTGAACGAGGCGGGTCAGCTAATTCGCACACACGAATTCTCCTGTCCGCACCATGGACCCGGGTCAATGTGGGATGTTGGTCAACTGGATGATGACAGTAACCGTGAAATCGCCTTTCTCTTCGTGCCAAATCCCGGCGAACTCTGCGACTCAACGGGTAGGCTCTTTGTCTTCGACGATGACGGGACTCTCCTCTTTACTCGATCTGCGGTCGTCAGGCATCAGTACCCCGGCGACAGTGTCTTCCCCCAACACTACGATACCCCAACTGTTGACATTCTCGAAACTGAGGATCAGCCTATCATCGTAACCGCTCTGGTTCGCAGCAATCCCGCACGTACTCATTTCCGATCCTGGTCCGCGGATGGGGATTCGCTGGCATGGTTCATCAACGCGGGTTACGCAGGCACTCGTGGGCGCTACCTCTCGTCCGGAAGTCCCGTCCGTTTCTATTGCGCCGGCTACAATAATCGATGTGGTTCAGTCTGCCTTATGGCCATCCGGTTAGATTCATGCTATGGTGCCTCGCCACCCTATCAGGATGCCGATTATGATCTGTCGGCCGTCGTGCGCGGCAGCCAACTCGCGTACCTGACTTTTCCGCCGACAGACTTCTGTCGGGCGCGGGGTTCGATGTACAACCTGGCTGGCCCTCTATACTCCGATTCACCTGGGATCTTGTGCGTCATGACTGACGAGTTTGGGGGACCTCGAACCGAAGACAGTGCGAGTGCAACGGTCTATTACTACCTCGACTCTGACTGCAATGTCCTGTACGCCCGGTGCGGCGATCGCTTCAGAACTGAGCGACAGCTATTAGTTGCACAGGGCATCCTCCCTCCTGTCGACTGGCCCGAGTATGAGAGCGCTCTCGCGGATCGCGTAAATCGCTGGTCTGATTCAGGTTGGGTTTCTGCCGCGCCTGCTTCCTCTCGTGCACGTCATTGACATCCCTGCCGATATCGTCCTCCCCTGCACTGAACAGACTCAATATCGATCACAATCGCCGATTTCAGAACTCGGCCAGGTTGCTCGTCTTCTGCCAGGGCCTCATGTCTCTTTCGACAGATCTCCAGTTCGGTGTCTACTCTACTCTTGAAGTCTATCGGGGAGGACAATGCAACGCGGGGAACCGATCGACTGCAAGACGATGCGGTCGACATCGGAGTCGACATCGGAGTCGAATCGAGGATCTCGCCACTTGGATACGGTTGAGTGACGGGAGTCTTCGGCGGGCGCACTCACAATCTAAGAAAGGAATCACAAATGGACGCATTCTCCGAGCGCCACCCGATCAATGGGGCGGCAGTAACGCATGGCTATCCCCCAAGAGTTCCAGTGGCATCACTGTTTCTGATCGGATGCCTGACCACGATGGCCGTGCTGTGTGACTGGGGCCCGGCAACCGCCTCTCGGAATCGCCACGAGCGCATCCGGGATGCGCAGTGCCTGATGCGTCCCTTTGTTCTCACGAGAAACGAAGGACAATGGAACAGCCGCGTGGAATTCGCCGCAGATGCGGGAAACGCCCGCGTTTGGCTGACCTCGGGGTCAATGAACATCCAGGTGTCCAACGGTCGCATGGAGGATGACCTGGCAAGCCAGGAGGAGCGCCGCAACACCGCAGCGGCAATATCGAGCTCGAACGAGATCTTTGATCCACGGCCAGAGGCAGGGTTGGGTTTGATTAATCTGACGTTCATAGGTGCCAACCCAGATCCAACCGTTGTCGGTGAACATCCAACCCGCTTCGCGTATAACTACTTCCGCGGCACCACCCCTGATGATTGGCACGTCAACGTGACGAACTATCGCTCCGTGCTTTATCGGGACGCATATGACGGCATTGATGTACGGTATCTCTGTACAAACAACGGCGCAATGCACATTGAGTTCACCGTCTCTCCGGGAGCGGATGTGTCTCAGATCAGGATTGCGCTGGAAAGCACTGAGCCCGAACAGGCCGACCAAAGAAGCCGTGCCGCGGTTCTGGCGTCTCGCTCTGACCTGATCGCAAGTGCAAGAGTCTCGCAGATGCGTGGCAATCGGCAGGCCGAGGACGTAGGCAGCATTCAATACGTGGCTGAAGGAATCCTCGGTGTTCAATTGGACAACGGATACGACGACAAGGCGTCGTTGGTCATCAGCGCCACGCTGGACTTCAGCACCTACCTGGGCGGAGGAAGCTTCGATCAAGCATGGGACATTGCCGTCGACGACTCAGGATACATATACGTCACCGGATCGACAACATCTTCTGATTTTCCCATGAAACACGCGATCGACTCAAACCACCTTGGAGATATCGCTGTCTTCGTCACGAAGATAAGTCCCTCGGGCGACTCCTTGATTTACAGCACGTTCCTTCAAGGGAATCTGACAGATCATGGCCGTAGCATAGCAGTTGATCGGTTGCAGTGTGCCTATGTAACTGGCTCGACACAAAATGGTACCGTCGATTTTCCGGTCTGGAATGCCTATCAGTCAACGTACAACGGATCATATGACGCGTTCGTCACCAAATTGTCACGAGACGGAGACTCACTGATCTACAGCACCCTGCTGGGCGGCAACGGCGCCAACTTGGGCTACGGCATCGCGGTTGACTCTCTCGGACGGGCCGTGGCAACAGGCTACACGACTTCCACGGACTTCCCCACTCCTAATGGTCACCAACCTGTACCCGGTGGCAGCCATGATGCGTACGTCGTCCGACTCTCGGCGTCGGGGTCGGTACTCGAATTCGGGACCTATCTCGGGGGAAGCGGCGCCGACGACGGGTGGGATGTGGCCCTCGATGAGAACGAGAATATCTACGTGACGGGGCTCACTGAGTCGGGCAACTTTCCTCTCAGGAACGCTATAGACTCCGTGCTTGGAGGGTCGCGCGACGCGTTCGTGACCTGTCTCTCCCCGAACGACGATTCCCTAATCTACAGCACTTACCTCGGTGGAAGCGCTGGCGACGAGGGCTTCAGCATCGATGCAGACGCCGACGGCAATACGTACGTCACGGGGACGACAGCGTCATCCGATTTTCCCACGCAGGATGCCTATGACACAACGTTAGACGGGAGTGAGGACGCTTTCGTGACAAAAGTGGCGACATTCGGTCTCTCTCTCGCCTACAGCACGTATCTCGGCGGTGCAGATATCGATCACGGCCTGGGAGTCGCGGTTGACGCCTCCGGCAGTGCATATATAACGGGGGGGACAACGTCAGCCGACTTCTCGACTGAGAATGCATATGACGAAATTCACAACGGCGATGAGGATGCATTCATCACTCAGTTCTCGCCTGACGGGATGTCGCTTATGTCAAGCACGTACCTGGGCGGCTCCGCATTTGATCGTGGAAACGGCATTGCGGTGGGCGCCGACCTCTATGTCTACGTAGCCGGCGAAACTCAATCATCCGACTTCCCGACGCAAAACGCCATGGACTCGAGCTACAACGGTGGGTCGGACGCCTTCGTGGTGATGTTTGAACCCTTCAACAACCCGCCGATAGCGCGCTGTTGCGACCCGATAGTGACCAGCGCTGACGGGGATTGCGTCGGCTGGGTGACCCCCAACGATGTCGATTGCGGCTCATCAGACCCCGACGGCGACCCGATCACCCCTTCACTCGATCCACCTCCTCCGTATGAACTTGGCATCACTCCCGTCTGGCTAGTCGTCGAGGACGACAAGGGGGCGAAGGATTCCTGCGAGGCGAGCATCACCGTTGAGGACGACAGCCCGCCCGAGGTGTCTTGCCCCGAGGCCATCACTGTCCCCAACGACCCGGGTGAGTGCGGTGCGATCGTGACGTGGGATCCGCCTTTTGCCGCAGACAACTGTGAGGACGTAACGGCTTACTGTGACCCGCCTCTTGGTTCATTCTTCCCAGTCGGGACGACGCAGGTCACGTGCATCGCCAATGACGCCTCGGGAAATGCCGACACGTGTACGTTCGATGTGACGGTCGAGGACACAGAGCTGCCGGTGGCAACCTGTCCGAATGACATCACCGTCCAGGCCCCAGAGTGTGAGACTTGTGCCGAAGTGGAGATTGTCACAAGTGTCGACGACAATTGCCCTGGTGCTACAATCTCATGCGACCCTCCCCCGGGCTTTTGCTTCCCGATCGGGACAACAGCGGTAACCTGTATTGCCACCGACGCGACAGGCAACGCAGACACCTGTACCTTCAATGTGACCGTGGAGCCTTATCCCTGCGACACCCTCTGGATCGAGCCCGCCAACATCTACTATGGCCCGGACGGATGCACAGTGCCTGTCAGTCTGTCGAACCACACCGAAATCGGCGGCGGGACGGTCCCGCTTACGTACGAACCCCTGCCTCCCGGATGGTCGTGTGATTCGGTGTCCTACGTCGGTTCGCGTCTTGAAGACGAATCCTACCGAAATATCATCGATAGCACTATCGTCGACAACGTTAACCGAACCGTCCTCCTCCACTGGGCCGGCGGAGTCTGTCTTCCCGAAGGACAGGGACCGCTCTTCTACATCTGGCTCTCCAATCCGACGTGTGGTGCTGACTTTGACAAAGAGCCCCATCCTATCTGCATTGACACGGCGACGGTAAACGGCAAGTGGTTGCGTCTGGCCGATTGTGGCGGCAACCCTCTTGCGGCCGAGTTCGCTCCTGCCTGCGCTGATCTGCATCACTACCAGATGTCTGACGTCATCGGTGGATCGGGCGGAGGACCGGATTGCCTCGTCGATGTTCTTGATGTCGTCTGCCTGGTCAATATGGCGTTCCGCAGTGGAGATTGCGATTGGGCAGTCCCGGCCGGTGACAACAACTGCGACAGCCAAATCAATGTGTTGGACGTTGTCGCGGCTGTTAATCGTGCCTTCCGTGGCAGCAGCCTGCAGTTCTGCGGTTGCGCATCACAGCCAGGGGCGCTGCCGCGCGCCACCGCGTCAACAACGGTCGCCTCGCTCGATCGGACTGGAGTCACTCGCGATCGCTGGGAGTCCACGCTTATGCTGAGTGTCCCCCTCCCCTGGGCCGCCGCCCAACTCGAATGGACCTTCGACGGAAACGCCGAGGACATCTCCGTCACAGTCGGAAACGGCGCCGCCGGCCTCGAACCGTACTGGCATCAGGACGGTAATGAAATGACCGTGGGCCTCATCGACATCTACGGCGAAACGGTTATTGAACCGGGCCAGACAACAGTCCTGCATTTGTCGGGAACAGGTGAGTTCCCCGGACTGCGGCTTGCCTCGGGACTACTCGCCACTCAGGATGCCGAACCGATCATGATTTCGCCCGCCGAACTCGCGGCGACCGACGCGGTAGTCAGACCCTCGACATTCGTGCTCGGTGATTGCTACCCCAATCCCTTCAACGCCGGAACCGTGATTCCGTATACGCTCGCCGAAAACGGTCAGGTCCGTCTGGAGGTTTTCGATGTTCTGGGACGGAGGGTGGCATCGCTCGTCAATGAATTCCAGTCGACGGGCCAGTATGACGTAGCGTGGAACGGTTTGGATGACAGGGGGCAGCCGCTCGCGTCGGGCATGTATTTCTACCGCCTCACCACAGCCGACATCGCCGTGACCAAGAAAATGGTGCTGCTGAAGTAGGGCATGTCGAAGATCCCGCGAAGCGGGATGGCACCGGGGGGGGAACAAGGCGGCCCCGGAGTGACTGGTTCACTCCGGGGCCAAGTTCTAACAGTCCAGTTCGCGCGGAATCGGAATCACGACGTGAGCCGGCTGATTAGCGGTAGCCGCCGCCGCGGTCGCCGCGGTCACGCCCGCCGCGTCCGCCGCCGCCGCCGCCACCACGGCGTCCCCGGTCATCCCGGCCGCCGCCTCGTCCGCCGCCGCCGCTACGACGCTCCGTGGGCGGACGTGCTTCGTTCACTTCGAGGGTGTGCCCCTTGAGTTCATGCCCTTGCAGACCATTGATGGCCGCAATCGCTTCCTGCCGCGTCGGCATTACGACGAAGCCGAAGCCGCGCGAGTTCCCGGTAAACCTGTCTTTGACAACCTCGGCGGACTCAACCTGGCCGAATGCAGCAAACAACTCGTTGAGATCCTCATCGGTGGCGTCGGGCGTCAGGTGCCCTACATAGAGCTTCATTCTGATCTCCTCTCGATCATCACGGCCGTCAGTTCATGGCCCAATGCCATTTCCGCCCGGGCGGCCAGACGCAATAATAGTCACGGATCGCCCGGCTGCGAGCACTTTTTTTTCCTCCAGGGGGGTTGCCCGGCCGCGACCGGGGGCACGGGTCATCGCCTCGGCGGAGGCCATGCGCCCCCGCGAGGCTGCGGCCAGGCCAGGCGAGGTCCGTCTCTCCGCTCCGAGAGCGGAGAACGAGACTCCGAGGACGGAGGCGTCTGGCCCAGACCTGAGATGACGGCCTTAAGAACCTCAGGAAAGGAGGATCAGGGATAGTACATGTCGACAGGATGCCCGGATCAGGCAGCCGATACGGGTCAGCCGGCCGCCAGCGCCTCGCCGAGGACGACCATCAGGTCCTTGACCTCGACCTTCTTCTCCGCGGGGATCGATTCACCCTGGAGGGCGCACTTGAAGTGCACGTAGCACTTAGGGCAGGAGGTGATCATCAGATCGGCGCCGAGCGCCTGCGCGCCGAGGAGCCGGTCGGTCTGAATCCGTTTGGAGATCGCGTCGCAGTTCTGCCAGGCGGAGGTGCCGCAGCAGATTGCGCTGCGGCCACTCTTGCGCATTTCCCGGAACGTCAGCCCCGGGATAGCCCCGATCGCCTGCCGCGGCGAGTCGACGATCCCCATGTGGCGGCCCAGCCGGCAGGGGTCCTGGTAGGAGGCGGTGCGTTTGACCTCACCGAGCGCACCGGCAATGTACTTGAGACGTTCGGCCAGCAGCTCGGTGATGTAGACCAGCTCGAAGCCGAGCGGGCCCATGACCTCGGGATAGTCGACCGCCAGGGTGCGGTAGCACTCGGGACAGGCGGTCAGGACCTTCTTGACGCCGCTGGCACGGATCATCGCCACATTGCGCTCCGCCAGCCGCCGGAAGTTGTCGACGTCGCCGCCCCAGAGAAGATCGTGGCCGCAGCACCGCTCGTCCTTGAAGAGGACCGGTTCGATACCGAGCTTGTTGAGAATACGGATCGTGTGGCGAGCGATATCGACCGAGTTCGACTCCAAATCGGTGAATAGGGCGTCAAAGTACGGCAGACAGCCGACGAAGTACCCCCACTCGCCTTTCTCGCTGATCTTGAGATCGTCGGTGACCCACCCCATGCGGTCCTGGGGGTGATCGGACCCGGCCATGATCCGCATGGTCGCCTGCAATGCGCCCCCGTGGGAGCAGGACGGCAGGTTTTTGTACTGGAACGCTTCGGCGCGGAGGCCCTTGGTGAGGGCGCTGTACTTGACATCGGACGGACACCGCTGGCTGCAGAGACCGCAGGTGAGGCAGGTCCTGACCGCCGGGTCGATCGCCACATTGGCGGGATCGCCGGTGATGACTCGGCTGACGATCCGGCGGGGTGAATACGAGCCGTTGAATCGGGATATCGGACACACCGCGGTGCACTTGCCGCACTCGAGACAGCGGAGAGCGTTGGCGGTCGTGATTGATTTCTGTAGCGCAGCAGTGGTCATGATGACTCGCAAGATCCCTCAGGCGGTGGTTCCGGTTCCCCGGTGCCGTTCTTCGCCCGGTGCGGGCTCGGTCCCAGTTCCTGGACGTCGCTGACGAACTCGTTGATCAGTTCCGCCCACTTGATGCCTTCCGCCGCCGACACCCACTCGAGACGGAACCGCTTCGGGTGGACGTTCAGCAGTCGCAACATCTCGGCGAGCTTCTTGAAGTTCTTCTCCGCCTCGTAGTTACCGAAGCTGTAGTGGCAGTCGCCGAAGTGACACCCCGACCAGAGAACCCCGTCGGCACCCATCCGGAATGCGTCGATCACGTGCGACGGGTTAACGCGCCCGGAGCACATCGTGCGGATGACGCGGATGTTCGGCGAATACTGCAGGCGATTGACGCCCGCATTGTCGGCGCCGGCATAGGAACACCAGTTGCAGGCGAAGACCAGAATCCGGGGTGTGAAACCGGTCTTGGTGTCTGGAGTTTGAACGTCGGTTGCCATAAGGATTCGTCCGGGCGGACGGCTACGCCTCCGCTCCCAGCAGGAAGACCTGCATCATCGACTCGATTTGATCGTCGGTAAAGTGCCGTGCCTTGATGGCCCCGGTCGGGCACATCGCGGCGCAGGTGCCGCACCCTTTGCAGAGCGCCTCGTTGATTTCCACCGCAAACCGTCCCCCGGCGACCTCGACCCGGACCGGAGCATGGAACTCGCAAATCCGGACGCAAGTCCCGCAATCGCGGCACAACTCGGGGTCGACCTCGCTGGTGGTGGGATCGAGCATCACGGTCTCATGCGAGAGTAATGTCGCCGCTCGGCCGGCGGCACCGGAGGCCTGCGACACCGAATCGGTCAGATCCTTCGGTCCCTGGGCGCAGCCGCAGATGAAGATCCCCTCGGTGTTGGTCTCGACCGGACCGAGCTTGGGATGCCGTTCCATGAAGAAACCGTCGGGCCCCGTCGGGACCTTCATCATCTCTTTGAGCTTGGCATACGCTTCTTTGTACGGACTTAGGGCGACCGCCAGGACCACCATATCGGTGTCCGCCTCGACTTCCTCGCCGAGCGCCTCGGCATGGGCTTTGATCCCGGTTACGCGGTCGTCGCCGAGGACCTCAGGCCGGGCCTTGTCGTCGTAGCGGACAAAGACGACCCCCGCCTGACGCGCCTCCCGGTAAAGTTCCTCGGCATGGTGGCTGAAGGTCCGCATGTCGCGGTAGTAGACAATGACATTGACGCCGCGCCCACGCAGCGCCAGCGCCTGTTTGATCGTGGTCAGGCAACAATAGCGCGAGCACCCGGGGTTGGTGTGCGGATCTCGCGATCCGACGCACTGCACAAACGCGACCGCCCGGACCGGCTCCCCGTTGACCTCCGGGGCATCCTTGGTCTGCCCCAGAATCTGCTCCAGCTCCATGTTGGTGACGACGCCGGCGGCCATCCGGTACTTGTACTCGCCGATCGGGTTGTAGATATCCGATCCGACCGCCAGAATGATCACGCCGGCTTTGATATCGTCGCCCGTCGTCTTGACGGTGAAGCTCCCGACAAACCCGTCGACACCGGTCAACTCAGTCTTGAGGAGCACCTTGGCGCCTGAGGTCTTGAGACGGCGTTCGGCCTCCTTGAAAAGGGTCTTGGCATCGGTGCCCGCCGGCGCAATCGTATTCAGATCGACCGCCCGACCGCCGAGCTTGTCACCCTTCTCGATCAGGGTCACTGGGAATCCCTGCGACGCGAGGTCGGCCGCCGCCCGCATGCCGGCGAGGCCGCCGCCGATGATGACCGCGGCCGGGTTGACGCTCAATTCCTTCGGTTCGAGCGGTTCCAGACGCGCCGCCCGGGCGACCGCCATGCGAATCTGGTCGATAGCGCGCTCCAGCGCGGCTTTTGGCTCCTTGGCGTGCACCCAGGAACACTGGTCGCGGATATTGACCATCTCGAAGAGGTATGGGTTCAGCCCGATCTGCCGCAGTGTCTCGCGGAAAATCGGTTCGTGGGTCCGTGGCGTACAGGCGGCCGCAATCACGCGGTTGAGCCCGTGTTCTCTCACTCTTTCCTGAATCACCCGTTGCGCCTGATCGGAGCAGGCGAACAGATCGTCCTGCACCCAGACGACGTTCGGCAACTCGCGCGCGACCCGCCCCATCGCGGCCACATCGAGCACACCGGCGATGTTGATCCCGCAGCAGCAGAGGAAGACGCCGATGCGTGGCGGACCGCTGACATCGAGTTGCTCGATTTCCTCTTTGACGTCGGGAATGCGATCATCGACCAGGTGCCGGCCCGCCAGAGCCGCCGCACCCGATGCCTGCGCCACCGAGTCGGGAATATCTTCCGGCCCCCGGGCACAGCCACACAGGTAGATTCCCTCACGGGTTGCCTCGAGCGCCTGCGTACTCGCCTGGCGGGAGACGAAAAAGCCATACTCATCGGTCTCAACACCCAGCGCCTTACCCAGTGTCTCGGTCACGTCCCGATCGGGCATCCCGGCCGACGCGAGTACGACGAGGCCGACACGCCGTTCGACGCGCTCGCCGGTCGCCTGGTCTTCTCCGTGGAGGGTCAGATCATGGGTCTGGGGATCTTCGAGGATCTTTGACGGCTTGCCGCGGATGTACTTGATCCACGGTTCGGCCTGGGTGCGCCGATAGAAATCGTCGTACCCCTTACCGAACGCGCGCATGTCGATGTAGTGGATCGAGACATCCTCGACTTCGGGGGCGTGGTCCTTGGTCAGCAGAGCGCACTTGACCGAGTTGAGACAGCAGAACCGCGAGCAATAGGCGCTGCCCTCGAGCGTGCAGCGCGCGCCGATGCACTGGATGAAGGCGATCGACTTCGGCGTGGTGCCGTCGGACGGGCGAATGACCTCCCCGCGGGTCGGGCCCGAGGCATTGAGCATCCGCTCATACTCGATCCCGGTCATGACGTTGGGGTAGATCCCGTATCCGTAATCGCCCTTCCCGTAGGGCGTATAGACTCCGGTGCCGGTGGCCACCACGACGGCACCGACCGATATGGTCGTTTCCGTCGGCGCGTCGTCGTATTTGATGGCGTTGCGGTCACAGGCCTTACGACAGCGCTCACAGGCCAGGATAACGTCGTTCAGGCAGTTTTCAGTATCGAGCACGTAGGCGTTGGGAACGGCCTGCGGAAACGGTGAGTAGATTGCCTTGCGGGTTCCCAGACCGACGTCGAATTCATTCGGCACCGCGACCGGGCAAGCATCCGAACACTGGGCGCAGGCGGTACAGAGGTCGATATCGACGAACCGCGGGGCGGTGCGAATGGTCGCACGGAACGCCCCGGGCCGGCCCTGGAGAGCCGTGACCTCGGAAAGGGTGAAGACATCAATCAAAGGATGCCGACCGGCATCCATCATCTTCGGCCCGAGTATTCAGATTGAGCAGTCCATCGTCGGGAACGTCTTATCGAGCTGGGCCATGCGACCACCCAGCGACGGCGACGCTTCGACCAAGTAGGTCTTCACGCGTGCCGCCGCCAGATCCAGTGCCGCCTGGATCCCGGCAACGCCTCCGCCGATGACGAGTACACCCTTTTCCATAGTTTCCTCAGACGAGCCGGACCGGCCCGTTCTTATCCTCAGCCCGGTTTCACCGGCGCCACCAGCCCCAATTTTTCGAGCACCGGCTTCGCCGAAACCTTGTGGCGTTTCAAACCCACGTCGTCCGGTGAGAATCCCTGTGCCAGCCCCAAGAGCTGGAAGTAGTAGAACACCGGAATCCGGAATTTGCGGTCGGACTTGCGCGAGAGCTGAATCTGCCCGAGGTCATATTCGTCGAAACAGGTCGGGCAGATCAGCCCGAGGGCATCGACGTCGAGATCGCTGAACTCGGTCAGATTGTCGTGCATGATCCGGCCCGACAAGTCCTCGTCCTGACATGCTTTCCCGCAACAGAACATGTGGCGCGTGTTGAAGACCGGCTCGGCCCCGATCGCCCGAAGCAGATTCTGGAGTATCACCGGCCGCGCCGGATCCTCCACCCGCATGATCCGCTCCGGCTTCAAGAGGTGGCAGCCGTAGTGGATGGCAACGCGCAGGCCCTCCAGCGGACGGGAAACACTCGCCGACACGGCTTCCATCCCGACGTCGTCGCGCAGGACGGTCGCGATGTGCCGCACCCGGATCGTGCCCTTGAACTCCCGGCCGACCTTCTTCAGACGCTGGTTGACCTTTTCACGCAGTCCGTCGTCATGCGTCAGCGTGTGATTCGCTTCCGACAGGGTCAGCGTGCAGCCGGAACAGCAGGTCAGGACGTCGTGCCCGACGTCCTCCGCCACACTCAGGTTGCGCGCGGCGACCGTAAGCCAGTCGAGCGTGTCGGCCGCTTTGTAGTAGATGGGGTCGGGACAACAGGTGAATCCCGCCACGTCGACCAGCTCCATCCCCAGTTTCGGCGCGGTCCGACGCACCGCCGCCTCGAAGTGCGAATGCTTGGTGCTGATCAAACAGCCGAAGAAGGGGATGTACTTTCTAACGCCGTTGCCGCTCATCCGTTGTCCGTTTCGAGGATCGCTGCGAGTTCTTCCACCGGGGGTTTGGCCAGGGCGGGCAAGTCGAGCTCCCGCCGACGCTTGTGAATGAGATCGGACATGACGACTGTGCGGCCGGTTTCGAGCACCGCGCCCACGATCGTTTCCGACTTCTCGGGAAACAGCCCGCGATCACGAATCATGTTCTTGATCGCGATGATAACCTCCATCGGCTGCACGTCCTGCGGGCAGTGCTCGACGCAATTGCAGCAATTCGTGCAGTCCCAGACCAGCGAGTCCCGCGTCACCAACCGGTCGGCCAGCCCCAGGATCGCCATCAGCATGATCTGGCGGGGATTGAACCGCTCGGAATACCGCGCGCCAGGGCAGTCACCGACACAGGCACCGCACTGGAAACAGGCCGAGTGACCGACACCGCCGATCATCGCGTCCAGTTCCGAGCGGAATGTGAAGTCTACCTTCGCCACAATATCCCCAACGGACTGCCGGCCGGTACGGCAACAATCACCCTCAGGTCGGAGAACACCGAATCGCCGACCGCGCCGACGGGAGGATAATGCTCTTTTTGAGCCATGTACGGGACGGAAACCGCACATTCCCCCCCGATCCTAAAGTACCCGGACATCCCATCCTCTTCAAGGCAAAACAGGCACACGCGCGGCCATCCGGCTCTCGGCGTCCCAGAAATTGACAGCACGCGTGATCGCGGGGCTGGACATCGACGACTGATCCAGTCGTTCGCTGCCCTGTTTTCTGAATCGGACGTCGCCACCAAACCGCACCCATGTATTCGTGTCGACCGATTGAAGATTGCCCCAAGCCGGATTAAAGAGGGGGAACGCACTCCTGTATAAGGCGTTAATCCGCTTACACCTTCCTGATGGCCGAGACCGGGGATTGCCCATGCAGCCCGTACTCCGAGGAAAACAGTCCGCTATGAACGGCGCCACTCTCTTGCTGTGGTGTCGGCAGGACCGATCGCCGGCCCGGCAAACTTGGTTGGAGACGGTTCGGCGACCCACGGGACAGGAAGCCCTCATCAGTCATCATAAAATGACAAATTCTGCCGAAAGCCTTCCCGTGAAACTCTCAGAGGGTTGACACTCCCGGGCAATGTGCGTAGATACCATCGGGGGAGTTGTGTACTTAGGCGGAGCGTTTTTCGGGTGATTGCCGACCGACACCGGGTTTCGGAAGAGTTCGCTGGTGAAGGCGGTGACGCTTGGGTGAGCATCGCAGGCCCACACGCCTGCCGGCCGAACCTGCCGCTTCGTGCAATGGCCACATCGATGTGTTTGGACATCGGGAGTGAAGCAGTTGTCGCTGGAACAGAGTACTGACGATAACGGTTCGGATGCGGGGCTCCGACGGTCCCCCCCGCGACAGAATCCATTCAACAATGGCGCTCGGTCGGTCAGCCGGCCGGGAGAATCCCGGACAGCGTAAAACGTAGTCTGCCGAAGGGTTCCAATGAAACTCTGGCGAAAACCACTGGATGCCGACAAGGTGAAAGTCCCGCACGGTGTGGTGAATGTTATCATCGAGCGCTGTAAGGGCTGTAGCTTCTGCGTCGAGTATTGCCCGCGGGACGTCCTCCGCATCTCCGAGAAGTTCAACAAGAAGGGGTACCACTACCCTGAGGCCGTGGCCGAAGGTCTCTGCGTCGACTGCAACCTCTGCGAGGATATCTGTCCTGAGTTTGCCATATTCTCCGATGCGGTGGAGGAAACTCCGGCAGCCGCCAGGAAGGAGAGCGCGTGAGCGACC
The DNA here is from genome assembly GCA_035528515.1 of Acidobacteriota bacterium. Lineage (GTDB taxonomy): Bacteria > Zixibacteria > MSB-5A5 > WJJR01 > WJJR01 > DATKYL01. The sequence continues at coordinate 14,826 of DATKYL010000131.1, forward strand.
AAGCGGTCCTGACCGGTGAACACTTCATGACCGGTGACGAAGCCGCCGCCGAGGGAGGGCTGGCCGCCGGCTGCCGCTTCTTCGGGGGATATCCGATCACCCCTGCGACCGAGGTCACCGAATGCATGGCGAGGCGGTTACCCGGTCTCGGTGGGATCTTTATTCAAATGGAAGACGAGATGGCGTCAATGAACGCCATTCTCGGCGCCGCCTGGGGTGGCGCCAAATCGATGACATCGACATCCGGTCCCGGTTTCTCCCTGATGATGGAGAACCTCGGTCTGGGGATTATGACCGAGACACCTTGTGTCCTGGTGAATGTCCAGCGCGGCGGCCCGTCAACCGGCCTGCCGACGCTGGTCGGGCAGCAGGACATGATGCAGGCCCGTTGGGGATCGCATGGCGACTATGAAATCATCGCCCTCTCCCCGGCCAGTCCGCAGGAGGCGTTCGATCTGACGATCCAGGCCTTCAACTTCTCGGAGCAGTACCGTCTCCCGGTGCTTCTGATGATGGATGAATCGGTCGGCCACATGTTCGAGAAGGTGATCATCCCGCCCGCTGATGAGATCAAACTGACGCCGCGCCGCTACACGAAGAAGAAACCGGGCGAGTATCTGCCTTTCCAGGCCGGCGAGGACCTGGTTCCCGAGCTGATCGAGTTGGGGAAAGGCTACAATATCCACGTGACCGGCCTGACCCACGATGAAAAGGGTTATCCGGGGATGAATCCGGAGACACAGGCTCCGCTGGTCCGGCGACTGGTCGACAAGATCCGCCTGAATGCAGACAACATATATATGTACGACGAGCGCAATCTCGACGATGCCGAAGTCGTGATGGTCTCCTACGGGATCACGTCGCGGATCGCCCAGCTCGTCGTCGACGAGTGCCGGGCCAAAGGTCAGAAGGTCGGCCATCTGCGTCTGATTACCTGCTGGCCGTTCCCGGAGAAGAAGGTTCGGGAGTTGGCCGACCGGATCAAAGGGTTCGTCGTGCCTGAGATTAATCTGGGCCAGATGGTCCGCGAGGTCCAACGTGCCGCCGGCCGGAACGTAAAGATCATTCCGGTGTCGCATGCCGGCGGCGGGGTACACGCTCCTGAGATGATCCACGAAGCCGTCGAGGAGGTGATCAAGTGACGACGACTCCAGTCACCGATCCAACAGTGGCCCCTTGCACGGCCCTCCACCACCCGAAGGACCCGATGTTGCGGGAGGATCGCCTGCCGCACATCTGGTGCCCCACCTGCGGGATTGGAACGGCGGTCTCCTGTTTTGTCGAGGCGATCAAGGAATCGAATGTCTCCGAGAAACAGATCGTGGTTGTCTCGGGGATCGGCTGCACGGGACGCGTCGCCGGGTACGTCCAGACCGACTCGTTCCACACCACGCACGGTCGGGCGATCCCGTTTGCCGTCGGGCTCAGCCTGGCCCGACCCGATCTCAAAGTCGTCGTGTTTTCCGGCGACGGTGATCTGGTCGCGATCGGGGGGAACCATCTGATCCACACCGCCCGACGCAACCAGAACCTGATGGTCGTCTGCGTGAACAACTTCATCTACGGAATGACGGGCGGGCAGTTGGCGCCGACCACGCCGGTGACGGCCCGCACGAGCACCACGCCCTACGGCAACACCGAACCGCCGTTTAACGTCCCGCACCTGGTCGCCTCATGCGGCGCCACGTACGTCGCGCGTTGGACGGTCCTGCACATTCGCCGTCTCAAGAAGGCGATGACCGAGGCGCTCAACCGCAGCGGCTTCTCCTTCATCGAGGTGATCGCGCCGTGCTCGACCCTCTACGCCCGCCGGAACAGGTTGGGGACCGGGTACGATCTGATGAAGTTCTATCACGACAACTCCGAGATCCGCCACGGGGCCGATACGCGCGACGTGGCGATGGGCTTCCAAGACAAGATTATCGTCGGCAAGTTCGTCGACGAGGACAGACCCACCTTCCTCGACCTCTACCGGAGTAAAGGAAAGGGGGACGGCAAATGAGAACCGAGATGCGCATCACCGGTTTCGGCGGGCAGGGAATCATTCTGGCCGGCTATATCGTCGGCAAGGCCGCCGCGGTGTTCGACAATAGGCACGCGACCATGACCCAGGCGTATGGCCCGGAGGCCCGCGGCTCCGCCTGCTCGTCGCAGGTGATTGTCGACGAAGACGCGATCCTCTATCCGTACATTCGCAAGCAGCAGATCCTGCTGGCGCTGTCGCAGGAGGGATACGACAAGTTCGCCCCGGAACTCGCGAGCGACGGCATCCTGCTCTATGACGAAGACCTCGTCGAGCTGGGGACACCGCCGCCCGCGAAAGTCGTCAAGAGCGTGCCCGCCACGCGCATCGCCGAAGATCTCGGTCGGGTGATGGTGGCCAACATTGTGATGCTTGGCTTCTTCGCCGCCCAAACCGACGTGGTGTCTGCCGACGCCATGAAGAAAGCGATCATTTCCGCGGTTCCGAAGGGAACCGGTGAACTCAACACCGAGGCGTTTGAGAGGGGCTTCACGCACCAGCCGGCCAATGAGGCCGTCGCTGCGGGAGTCTGATGGGAAAAAGGTATCAACCATGTCAACTGAAACGCCGCGCATCGGGGTCTTCGTCTGCGACTGCGGTCTCAATATCGCAGGCACGGTCGACACCGCGGCGGTAACCGAATGGGCCCACACCCTCCCGGATGTGGCCTGTGTGGTCCGCAACAAGTACACCTGCGCCGATCCCGGCCAGAACGAGATCCGCAAGGCGATTGTGGAGCACAAGCTCAACCGGGTCGTGGTCGCATCCTGCTCGCCGCGCATGCACGAGCCGACCTTCCGTGGTTGTGTCGCCGACGTCGGGTTGAATCCATACCTCATGGAGATGGCCAACCTGCGGGAGCATTGCTCGTGGGTGCACGCCGGCGAAAAAGATCTGGCCACGGAAAAGGCGAAGGATCTCATTCGCTCGGCCGTCGCCCGCGCCCGTCTCTTGATGCCGCAGGAGGAACTCAAGGTTTCGGTCACCAAGGCGGCACTGGTCATCGGCGGCGGCGTCACCGGCATCCAGACCGCCCTCGATCTGGCCGATTCGGGTCATCAAGTCTATCTCGTTGAAAAGGAGGCAACCATCGGTGGGATCATGGCCGCGCTCGACAAGACCTATCCCACTATGGACTGCTCTATATGAATACTCGGTCCGAAGATGATTGATGCCGGTCGGCATCCACGGATCGAAATGATGGCCTACTCCGAAGTTGTGAACGTTTCCGGCTACGTCGGGAATTTCACGGTCCAGGTCAAAAAGAAAGCCCGCTACATCGACGAGAAGGAGTGCACCGCCTGCGGCGAATGCGTCGCCGTCTGCCCGGTCACCCGGCCCGACGAGTATCAGACCGGGTTCTCGACCCGCAAGGCGATCCACATCCCCTTCCCCCAGGCGATTCCCGCGGCCTACCTCATCAACATGGACGACTGCCTGGGCATCAACCCGATCGCCTGCGGCAAGTGCGCCGACGTCTGCGAGAAGAAGTGTATCAACTTCGACATGCAGGACCAGATCGTGGAACTCAAAGTCGGGGCGGTCGTGGTGGCCACCGGCATGGACGTCTACGATCCCACCGAAATCGAAGAATACGGTTACGGCCGCTATCCGAACGTCATTACCTCGATGGAGTTCGAGCGCCTGATCTGCGCCGGCGGCCCGACCGAGGGGCATTTTGTCCGACCGAGCGACGAGCAGCGCCCGACCCGCATCGGTTTTGTCCAGTGTGTCGGGTCGCGTTCGAGCAAATACGGCCACCCGTACTGCTCGAACATCTGCTGCATGAACACGGTCAAGGACACGCTGCTGTTGCGCGATCACTATCCCGACACCCAGTGCAGCGTGTTCTACATGGACATCCGCGCCTTCGGCAAGAGCTTCGAAGATTTCTACATGCGCAGCAAGGAAGAGGGTGTCCGCTACATCCGCAGCCTGCCGGGTGAGATCGAGGAAGACCCGGAAACACACAATCTGCGGGTCGTGGTCGAAGGCGGCAACAACGGCAGCGGCGTCGAATTCCATGAGTTCGACATGGTCGTTTTGTCGACGGGCGTGATCCCGCGCGGCGACTCGGCCGCGATTCGCAAGCTGTTGACGCTCTCCAAGACTTCGGACGGATTCCTGATGGAGGCGCATCCGCGTCTCAAGCCGGTCGACGCGCCGACGCGCGGCGTCTTCATGGCCGGGTGCGCGGAGAGCCCGAAGGACATCAAGGACTCGGTCGCCCAGGCCGGCGCGGCGGCATCGCACGCCAATATCCTGTTGAATGCCGGTCAGATTTCGATCGAGGCGATCACCTCAATGATCAACGAGGAGATCTGCAACGGGTGCGAACTCTGTCTGCGTGTCTGTCCGTACCACGCGATCCAGTCCACCGGGAAGCAGAGCCCGCCGGTCGTCATCACCGCTGCTTGCGCGGGCTGCGGCAACTGCGGCGCGGCCTGCCCCACCGGCGCAATCACGATGAGGCATTTCACCGACACCCAGATCGAGGCCCAGGTCGACGCCATCTGTTCCGAGAACGCCCACGAGAAGATCGTCACCTTCGCCTGCAACTGGTGTTCGTACGCTGGCGGCGACTTCGCGGGAATTTCGCGCTTGCAGTACCCGGCCTACGCACGGCTGATCCGCACCATGTGCTCGGCGCGCGTCGACGAGGACTTTATCTGGCGCGCCTTCCAGCAGGGTGTGGCAATGGTGCTGGTGTCGGGCTGTCACTACGCCGACTGCCACTACATCGACGCCAACCGCCAGACAGTGGTGCGCGTCAACCGTATCTGGGACAAAATGGAGAAACTCGGCATCCGTCCCGATCGGCTCCAACTCGAGTGGATATCCGCGGCCGAGGGCCAGAAGTTCGCCAAGGTGATGCGCGACATCGAGGAGATTCGGAAGAAGGTCACCCGCGAGGAAATCGACGAGACGGTCCGCGTCCTGAATGAAGAGGACAAAGAGAAACAGACGAAGAAACTGGCCAAGGAAGCCAAGCTCGCCGCCTCCGGCGCCCCGGCCTGAGCGGGGACGGAGTCGTGCAGTGCCCCACCCGAAGGGTGGGCCTGAGACGGTCTGACCGACGAACGAGAGTTGACGATGACGCAATTTCGCTGCATGATGTGCGGGCATGAGTTCGAGGATTCGTGGTCGAAAGACGACGACCACGAGGTCTCCTGCCCGAACTGCAAGTCGAATAGCTGCCGCCGCCTGAAAGCCAAGAAAGCCGCGGCACCCAAGAAGTAGCCTACGTCATAACGGCCACGCCTTCCGGATGATCTCCGTTGGGGGCGTGGCCGTGGTGTATTCGGGGAGCAGGGGCAGGTCGGTATCGGGATAACACATGACGGGACAGCGCATTACGGAAAGACCGATTCGCCCTAAAGGACTGATCCGCCACCTGCCGAAGAGATCAACAGTAGAACCCGGCACCAATCAGACGGGGTGGCTTACAAGAGTCTGACGGAAACGTTGCGGACAGTCCGCAGCTGTCGTATTGTGCCGGTCGCAGATTGCCCATAAACCAACTTTGTAAGACGAGGGTGGCACGATGAGAGAGAGAAAGACACTGGGCCCGCTGATCATCTCGGTCATACTCGCGTCGCTGGTGCTTTTTGCGTTTGGTTGCAGCGACGACGACAACGGCACGGGGTCCAACGTGACCAACGACGGGCAGCTCCTGCTTCT
>DATKYL010000132.1:0-13691 GCA_035528515.1 Acidobacteriota bacterium
CCCGCCAGTGCACTCCCAGAGATCTGCGCTATCAATTGGTCTACTCTCCACCGCATTGATGAATCGGCTACGTTGTCTGTCTTGGATTTCCATCCTTCACGAACGTTGATCAACTCCAAAGCTTCTGAGAGAAGGGTCGCCCGTTCGACACCATCATCTTGATGTCCGGCGATATGAAAGAGCCGAATGGCGACAGATTTCCGTCGTCCCAAGAGTCCGAGCCTGCGTTCCTTGTCCGCGGTGGAGAACTCGCGCAGTAGTGCTCTCTTCTCTGCTCTTGCGGGTTCAGGATTCTCCTGGTCGCTCACAACGGACTGATCCTGGAGCTGAATTGAAGCTCTGATTTCGTCCAGTGCCCGCCTGCCGATCCCCGCAGTACCTCCTGCTTTTTCAATACGAGATTCGAGGTTTTCGACGCCGGCTGACCATTCCTGGAGACGCGCCGGAATAGCCTGTTTCGATCCACTTAGATCTATAGCCATGTGTTGGATTGCCGTGACATACCCATCAAGCGCAACAGAATACTGGTCGATTGCCTCTGCATTTGCACCATCCGTGTTGCTCTCCACATACAAATCACCCAGAACTGTATTGATTCCCCAATAAAACCCGTCCTGGGACACCGCATTTGCCAACTCACGCCCGAAAGCAATCGCACGATCCTTCTCTCCACGTGAGATGTTATGCTGAAGCAAGTAGCGAGCGGCGACAAACTCAGGCCGCATTAGCCCGAATAGTGCTGACCCGTGAGCAGATTCAGCGGCCTGCCTGTCCAGTTCCTTCGTGCGGGTCATGCCTTGCATCGTGTGCTTCCGCAGAACGTTCGCGAGAATGCTGATGCCCTCATCGGCCCGATTGCTACGTTCCAAGATCGCATGAACGAAGAGACCAGCCACATCTCCCGCATGTACGGGGTGCGATAGCAGATGGGTGATGTACGCCTCCTGCACGTCTGTCATAGCAGAGGCACCGTCATTCGGCCCAGCGCCTCGGGCTCCGCTTATACTCCTGATGTACGCGTAGAAGTGCGCGTTCAGTCGAACCGGACAGGACCAATACCGTGCCTCAATCGAGAGAATACTTCCGGCCTGCGGGTACTGCTCGATCACTGCCTGGGCGCGCTCAAGTGCAAGAAGCGTATCGCGTTCAAACACTAACGCGCCGCACGACAGCAATATTGCTGCATCAGCTGACAGAGGGTGCTCCGGATAACTTTCAACCGACACGAGCCGCGGTTCGAGCAACCGCCACGCTTCAATGTCTTCCTGGGTCACGATGGTACTTGCGGCATTCGCGTGGGGAAGAAGAGCACCGATGCTGTAGAAATTTAGAATCAGTTCCAATACGTCAGGGAATTGGGACACACCACGTAGGTCACTCGTCTTTCCTTGGCCGGATACCCGAGCAGGCCATAATGCAACGCTACAAATGATGACTATCGCAATTCCAATGAGCCACTCTCGTGGCTGAGCACCGTCCCGCCCTGACCGTTTCCGTAGGTACATGCTCTCGTCCTTCCTACCGTGCTTTGCCCGTAAACACCGTCACGCCGTATGGCGGACCGGCAAAGTCCTCAGAGTCCGTGGGCCAGACATCTCCGTCAACGTGCCAACGGTGCTCCGGCGCCTCGCAGCCAATGGACTGTCCCGGCTCGTTGTCCTGAAAAGCCACCGTCGGCGGCAGGGTGAGGGCTATGATCAAGCCGTAATGCGCAAAGCACGATGTTTCGTAGCTTCCCCAGGTGCCCGAATGTTTGATTCCTGCACTTGGATCGTAGATACTACCGTTTGCCTCGATCCATTCATGATAGCCCCAACCATCAGCGGCACTGCTACCATTGCCAATTCCATCCGGGCTCGGGAGAGTGAGCGCGGCCCAGCTCAACGACCCAATGGGCTCGAATTCGTTGGGAAACATCGTCGCCATATCGTCAATCGCCCAGTCGCCGGGGTGGCTAAAGCCTGGCTTCACAGATGGTGATGCCCATTTGTGAAGTTTGGAGCTAATTCCGAGCGCTTTCGATAGATGGTCAAAGTCCTTAGACAAATAGTAGCAGTTGCCTCCCGCGGTATAGGAGTAACTGGCTGCGAAATTCGTGAGTAAAGCAGAGAGAATGGGGTCGATTTGATTCTCATCCTTGCCCCAGTCGCATGCATAATCCAATGTTGTCTTCTTAAAATGGGCAGCATCTGGAAATGTGTGGGCACCGTAGATGACGTACAATCCAAAATCGCCGACCGGATCCTTGTGTTGCGTTTCTTGACTGCACCCCGGTGTTTCACTGTAGGCTGCAACCCAATTCCCGGATGAATTCATGACTTCAAAAGTCCACTTCATTTTGAAATCTTCGTATTCGGCAACTGTGTTTGGCAGGTTGTCGTCCGATTCGATGACAATACTGGCATAATCCTGCTGCGACCAATCTTCGGATCCGGCGTCAAGGAGATCCTCGTTGAAGTCATTCTGTATACCACCGTATTCGGCCGTGGCAGTCACCAATATTTTCGTTTGTTCTGTCAAGTCATTGATGCCATCGGAGGTCTTGTCCCCCGCGATATCTACTTCAACTTGCATCCCTTTGTTCTTCACATAGCACACTGGGTTGTTCTGTCCGCTAATGGCGTCGTACTCCGGCTCGTTTTCGCCGACACCGGCAATCTGCTGCTCCTCATCCCCGAAATCATCAACGAACTTGACGCGGACGACATACGGCCGGATGGCCTTTAGGTCAACGGCTTGCGTGCATATGGTTGGCCCGGCAGCACTCTCTTTGACTTCGAGCGTTAGCGCGACCGTTTGTTCATGACCGTCCGGCGCATCCCACTTCACCTGGCAGAAATCGTCTCCTGTTCCCTCGGCAGGCAGCACCAAGCCACCTCCGCCACCAGACTCGCTCCATTTGTAATAGAGATTATCCGCAACATTCGGCGGTGAAACCCGCGCGTGGAACCGCAGGCAACCTGATGCGATGACATTTGCAGGCGTGGCGCGATCCTGCATGTCTTCGATGCGGCGACCGAGCTCCCCATACACGAACCCGTCGATCGCTACTTTCAGCGTCGAAATCTCCTTGGTTGTACATTCTTGATTGCCGACAAGTGCTCGCACAGTCGTGCTTCCCGTCTCACCACCCCGAAGCGACAGCGTCGGTGACGTCGATGTTATCGTTGCCACGCTGGAGTTCTCAATCTCGAAATCCACAGGTGCGCCCTCGGGAACGATCGTCACATCCAATATCCTCTCCTGATCTTCGCAGAGCGCAAAGTCGCCGGTCGGGAACACTACCTTGGCGATCGTCACGTTCTTCGCTGCACATTCAGCGCCGTTCAGCAGGGCTTGGATTGTCGCCTCACCTCCATCCACGCCATGAACGGTGAGACTTGGCGCACCGCCGGATACAGTCGCATATGAGGTATTGCTGCTTTGAAAGGTGACTGGAGATCCCGGTGGGTACACGGACACTGGCATTGCTTTATCAGCATCCATGCAAAGCGCGACATCGTTGGATGGAAACTCGATTCGTACAATTGTCACGTCTTTCTGCACCGTCGTACATCCACACTCTGAGGTACTCGAGCCGCTTTCGAATGTGTATGTCCCTGCCCCCCACATGTCGACGATTTGCTTGATCGAGTACTTCACCCTGAAATACTCACTGGGAGACTGCAACAGGACGCAGGCCCCCTCATCGTCGAGGCCCCAGTAGTTCATCACCGGCACATTGAAGACCCAATGGGCATCACTCTCAGCACAGTAGTAATCGCCGGTTGCGGCCGGGCTCACTGTGATCGGCCCGATTGGCTGGAGGCAGTGCAGGTCCGGATAGGTTATCTCCCACTCGTCTACCGTCTCTCCCCCCGCATGAATCTCCCCGCTCTTGCCCCCTGATATGATATACCCCGCCGCACAGTCGATTGGATCCATACAAATCCAGCCGGTGCCGGTCCACTCGTAGTACGTCAGTTGGCTCTGGGGGATGATGACCTCGCGGCCGCTCGCGATACAGGAATTGACCGCAGAGATGACATGAGAAGGCTGATTCAGCGACGCGCAGGTGGAGCCGCCGCTGGTGAGAGTGCAGAGCGCGATCCCGGAATCACTGCACAGCTCGAGGATCTTGATGGCTGAGATGGCTTCCTCGTTGAAGACCGTCTCAAAGAGACGGTTCTCCTGGATCGACCCGTCCGCACCGCCGAGTTTCATGAAATCGCACCCGACATCGTCCCCGTAGGCCGAATAGGTCCCGAGGATCTTGCGATCGGCATCGACGATCATACCGGTCCAGGTGAAGGAGACGGGGTATCCCAGCCAGTCGAGCCATACACTGACCGTGTTCCCGACGATCGCCTCCGCGACATCGTTGGTCAGCACGATGTGCATCAGGCCCGCCAGCTCATCGTCGGCCACATCGACATTATTGAGGTAGGTCAGCGATGCCTGATGAAGGATCTGCGGCAGATAATCCTCCTCGCAAGCGGTCTGCGGGAGGTCAAAGAACGCCGGGAACGCATCCTCGGTATCGATTCCCAGCCCCTGGGAATTGCCGGCCGTGACGTAATTCTGAACCACGGGAACTTGGTTGAGCGCCCCGGTGGGGACGGTGAATTCCATATTCGAGTTCTGCCAATCCCCCATCATGACCGCCCCGGAACCACGCGCCACCTCACACCCATCGACCTTCAGCACCGGGACAAGGTCGACCATCCACGGAATCTCGATATTCCAGATGCCGCCGGCCGTATCAATGATGTTCTGGTCGAACGCCGTCGCGCCGACGTAAGAGAGCGTAAGTTGCTTCGAGGCGATTTCAGGGAGGCTGGTGGTGTGGTCGAGCGTCGCCCCCGCATTATAAACGCGGAAGCGTACGCCGTAGCGCATGTTCGCCGGGATCTCCGAGAAAGTACCGTTAAACGACAACAGATCGTAGGGCAGCGTCCCCGGCAGAATGCCGTCGGTCTCCGGGATCACCGTGCGCGAGCGGAAAAGATCGTCGTAAGTTGCCCCCGGATGATAGACCGCCAGTGAATCAAGCATCAGTTGCTTGAACATCTCGACCGGCGGATCCTCGTGGAACGTCGAGTAATACTCGCTCAGGAAGAGATCGACATCGAAGTTCATCTCGCCGTAGAGATAGATGCCCGGATCGTACTGATACTGTCTGAACGCGGGGTCGAGTGGTGCCCACATGAACCCGAGACTGTCGTTAACGGCGCCGCGGTAGTTGATAAACGGCACCCATGTCTCCACCCAGACGCGCTCGAATGAAATTCCTGTCGTGTCACCTACAAAACCGTGCAAGCCCACCTGAAAGCCGGCCGTATTCAGCATTATCGCGGCACTGTGGAGATCCTCGAACCCAAGCCAGTTCTTCACGCGATCATACGGCACGTAGGCTCTCCCGCCGCCGTACCGGGCTGGGATGCCCGATACCCGAAGCAACGCGATCATTAGCGAGGCGAGGTCGTAGTCATTGCCGCGCATGTGTTCCAGGGTCTGCTGAGAGCCTTTCCGGGAACCGAGGTAGCACTCAAAAGTGACGTTGTTGCGGACATATTCATAGATGGCAACCGGGGAGTGATTCAGTTCCGCGGCCAGCGCCACAATATCATCGGTGAATTGGATATCGATCGTCTCAGCGAGGTCCGCAGGATCAAAAGCCAACGTTGGCGCACTCGCAGCGGGATAAGCCGCAGAACTCCGCTCCTGCGAGTCATCCCGGACAGGCGGCAGTCCCACCGATTCGAGCGGCATCGGCCGGGGCGGAGGATTCCATGCTGCTGGGTCCTGCAGCGGGCTGTCAGGCATGAAGTACTGCTGGAGTTCGTGCAGGGCTTGCGATGTGCCTATCTGATCTCCAGTTTCCTGGGCTCTTTCCAAGCCGGACATCAGATCGAGGAGATACGCCGACGTAGCACGATGTAAGTCAACCACTTCGGCGTGTCGCGCGAGTTTCTCGGATGAATACCCGGCACTGGCAAGGTCATCGCCAATACGCTCATAGTTCGCCAGTAAGGTCCGTCCCACCCGCGCAAGATCGTCTTTGATATCCGCAAGCCTGGTCATGTCTGCAGAGGAAAGTCGGACCAGGCCATCCCCGGCGGCGGCTCTTCCCACCAGGTTCCGGCACCGGTTAAGGGTCTGCAGATAGGCATCCCGTTCCGGGAACGGACGTGATCTGGTGGCATCGAAAACAGGTTGGCGGAGGGCCGACTGGCCGGCGGATGCGGGCGACCAAGGTTGCTCCAAACGTCCGAGTGAGGACGTGATCACATCCTGAAAGTCGATAATCTTCTGCCCGTCCTTGTACAAGCCCGGGCCCTGTGCGACGGCAACGGCGGCAAGCAGTTGGGCACCAACCAGTAGCAGCAGCGCTGTGACGAAACGTCGGAGATGTTTGCGACCAGGACAAGATAGTCTGCTGCGACGCCACACCGGAGTGAAGGCCACACCCCCCAGTAGTCCACAATGCCCGGTAACCGGGTTCACGAAAAGCCATTGGGTGAGATACAACCCCATTCCGCCACTCCCAAGGCACGCGATGACGTCTTCAACTTGCTCAGTCGTGAACCTACACGCACACAATTCGGGAAGTCAAGAGATTTGTGTCATGGGTTTCGGCGATGCGTCCCAACTCTGGGGTACGTCCGGCGCCTGGGAGAGGGTGTCCCTGATCGCCGGGGAGCACAAGTCGCTCTCACGACAGGGATTCGCGGATCTGGAGTTCTCCCCATTTCTGGTCCAATCCGGGCGCGGTCTTCTCGGTGTATTGCGGCGGCAGCCTCGCCACGGTTGACAAACTCGTCGGGCGAAAGGTTCCCAAGTGCACTGTGGGCCTGACCTGCCCCGGTTGTTCTCGCGGCGCCATGCTTCGATCTGACTGATCCGGAGAGATACCATCTCAGAGGCCCCTGTTGAATAACAACAGCTTAGCCGGTTCGAGGACGGTTTCACCCGGGGAGCCATTCCGAACCCTCTTCGGAATTCCTGACAAGAGGAGAGTGCCTTAGGCTGAAACGGCCAACGGCGTAACGCGCGGCACGGTTGGGGGTTGGCCTAACCGTGCGCCTCGCGTGCTTGCGTGAGTGGCGCCGCCCGGGGTGGTTCCACCCGCTCATTCCCGCGCTAAATACTGCGATTCGGGTCTAATGATCTGGGGTTTGGTGACGCGAGAATGCCGGCATGCGGGTCACGGGAAAACGAAAGCCCGTGGACGGCTGTACCGCCCACGGGTTCCTGGTATGCAGAGACGTCCCGAGGCTACGGTCCGCAAGGGTTGCAGAATAGTACTGCCGGGTCGCCGCCCCTGAATGCCACATCGATGATCCGGACGACATCCAGGACGGTTGTGATGCCGTCGCAAGTGACATCGGTTGTCTCGACTGGGCAGGAAGGACCGGGATCCGCTATGGGTGCACCACCGCGAAACGCACGATCGACGCATTCGACCACGTCAATCACGTTCGTTACCCCGTCGCACTGAGGGTCTCCATGACAGTAGCAATCGCATGCCGCAATGGCATAGAATCCATCCTGAGGCACCTCGGCATACCAATTCCCATACACGCTGTCGTAAGACGTCTCGATGGGAACCCATTCATCCCCGGCCCACCAGAGAAACGACACCGTGGATTCAACACTCACCGAATCCAGGTCAGCGGTGATCTGCCCTGGTTCGGTCCAGGGACCTCCCCCACCCAGAGTGACATACACCGGCGCGGCCTGCCCGATGAGGCCGGTACTACTCGCTACGGGAACGTCCAGAAGTGTGTACGCGAGTACTGTCTGTTCGGAATCGAAGTTTGACTCGGGAATCCGAATCGAATATCGGTCCAGAGCTTCGATTTCTGCTGGGCGATAGCTGTTGCCGATGCCAGTGGCGTATTCGCCAGCAGCGAGGACGATATCGGTGCCATCCGTATGACCAATGATTAGATAGCGGTATGCTTCGGTGTCGCAGGCATCCATGATGATGTCAGCTGTGAAAGTTGTGTCGTCGACCGCGTTCATGAGAAAAGTACCGCAGGTATCACGATCCCGGCACAGGGTAATCCACGGTGTGCCACTGACACGCGTATCGGACCAGTTGAATCGGATGTCGCAGGTCGAAGCGACACTGCTCATAGCCACCGGACTGCTTGGCAATATCAATTCAATCCGATCCTCGTCGGGCAAATGAAGTCCGCTCCCCCATGAACCCGATGTCAACATCACATCAATGGGAAGCGATGGCGCTCCCAGAAGCTCAATTTCCGAAATGGCGTAATCCGGACTGAAAACACGAATGATGTCACCCGCCTTAATTCCAATCCACTCCGCAGTTGCTATTTCTGATTCCCCGATTCCGAACGAAAAGCGTGCGTCGTTTGTTGCAAGAGACTTGCCAGCTCGCCGAATCTCAACAAGTCCTGATTCCAGCCCGACGCCAGGATCAGGCCTGATGATACGCAATTGCGCCGAGAAGCTCTCAAGTGCTTGCAGCCCGTCGTCGACCCCGTATCGCGGTCTCTGACTTAGTATGACATCATTCGTTTGCTCTTCCTCGCTTGAATGGACAATCTGAAGACCATCAAACAAGAGGTCAATTGCATCCCAGCACGAGTACTCCATGGCCCACCTTGAGTTCCAATCGACCATGTCAACATCTTGACGATGGTTGTCACTGTGACAGAATTCAGAGACTATGCCGTCCGCGATGGGTTGCTCGTCTGAAGGAAAGTAGGACATAATAGATGCGCGATCATCAGAGTACTCCTCGGTACAAAACGGATTCTCGTCTCCCAGGCTAAACATGTAATGCCCCAACTCATGCGAGAGCGTCCTCGCCATCCCAAATACATCCGTCCACGAGTCAAACAGCGGTGTCGAATAGAGCATGCACCATCCTCTGACCGGGGGCAACACCAGACTATAGGACAGCGTGCTCCTAACGGTGTCGATCCCGCCTGCTTCGATGATTTCTGGTATAGACAGTCCCACAGTCCAGTCCGGCATTTTATAGCGTGTGGCATCATCAGCATCAAGGGGATAGGGAATCATGACAGTCGCAGGACCTCCGCCGCGTGTAATCAGGAGGTCAATGAAGCTGTAGTCGCCCGTGGATTCGATGTCATCGAGAATCGTGACCGAGTCTATCCAAAAATTCCCATTTGTTGCATTCCAGAAACGGCTGGCGGCTGTGTCCAGGCGATTCATCATCATGAGGGAGTCATTTGGCCCTGCATCGTACTCGAATGCCGCTATCAGGTGAATGCGACTCACTTGCCTGCTGAGATAGACATCAGCATAGCCGGGAACGAAGACATCATAGCTCAGATCGGAATGGGAGTTTTCGGCGTACGTCAAGAAGAAATACCCCGACTCCGCTGGGTCCGCGTCCGGGTGCTTCTTGTGAAGGGCTTTGTCCGTCCGGCCGTTTGGCGTTACCGTCCATACAAGCCGTCGTGCAAAAACGGAATCACCCGGCAGTAGATCGTCAAATACGACATGTCCCGTCGTGTCAGAGGTGTGCTCCTCCGTATGCCGAACACTTCCGGTCCAGCGGTAGCGGGTGACAAGGCAGTCACCACTGGTTATCGGATTCCCATCTCTGTCCTTCACCATCAGGCTGGTTGGCTGAGGGCTGTATGAGTTGCTGGCAAGATAGATCTCCCAATTGCCGTCTCGAGCATCTTGCCACGCTACCCACCACGCTCCGGGTTCCGGGTTATGTGTAGCGATATCGGGGCGCGAGGATGACGCGGGATCTTGCGTTATGCGCACATCCGGAAATGGCGTGGCGCCATATGCCTGGGAGAGGTAGATTTCAGAATTGCCATCGCGCACATCCTGCCAGACGGCAAAGCCATAGTCTGGATCGTCTCCAACCTTGGGATACGCGGCGGTACCACTCACATCGTTGATCTGAGATGCGCTGGTTTCACCATGGAGGTTGTATACATTGCCGGACTTCTCTGCCACCATCCAGGGCCAGACACCAGACCAACCAAGCGCTGGTCTCGTGTAGTCTCCGGCACCGTGGAGCCTGTAACTGTACTGTCCGCAGCCGGTCGAGAAAGCACTGACATAGATCCCGTCCTGCCACCATATGTTCATATCTCTCCAAGCAACAAAAGCCTCACTGCCCCCGATCACAGTTACCGCGGGCGTCTTGTTGAATGCGGGCAAGGTCCCAGCATTGAGAGACCCTTGGCAGATTTCGGTGAGGTCGGAGTTGGACAGTCGAGCATACACATTCTGATCCGACACAGTTCGACGATGATATACGATCCAATTTCTCCCGTCTGCCGCGACCGCGATGTCTGGATCCAAGCAAAGACCGGGCGACAGAGCCGCTGGCCCGTCTAAGACTGATCCATCCTTGTCAAGTTTGGCACCATATATCGTACCATAGGGTGGATCCTCAAGCCAGACGATATAACTGTTTTCTAAACCATCAATGCCGATCGCGGGAGTGACGGATGAACCCTGTGTCAGTGATACATTGATGGCCTCGGTCAACGGGGATCCGAGACGATTGAATCTCTGCCAGTAGGTCTCCAGATTCCCGTCCCTGGCATCCTGCCACGTGACGTATACGTAGTTCGCATCCACAACCACACGCGGGTGGCTTGACTCCGCTGGGTCGTCTGTGAGGCGCACAATATGCAAGTCATCTGTGAATACCTGGGTGGTAGATGCTGGCGCCAATTGGCCTGTGCTCAACTGTCCGTTATGAACCGAAACCTGAGCATGTGCGGGATAGACAACCAGACACAGCAACACGACCGCAATGATAGTGCTCATCATGGCGGACCTCCTTTGCGATTCTGCGCATTGACGGCGAAGCGGGCCTCGGGGGCGGTGGTGACACGGCGGTGCAACAAGACGGTGTAATTGCTCCGCTCCAGCTAACCCCCGTGGAAATGATCCAAGCATGACAAGGTTCCTCGACTGCTTCCTCGATGTACTGCTTACGACGTCAGTCAAGGTAATGACCGGCGATGCCTTTGCAAGGGGAACCGGAGTCCTGCTGGGGAAAACAGTAGGTGGAGTGCCTACGGGTAGCGGTCGATAACGATTAGCCGCAGAAACGAGAATGATCCCGCATGTCTGATTCTGATAATGGGTTAGGCGATGCAAAGAGGAGTGCAACTGTCGCTGTTTGATGGCGTGAGACAGCCAGGCGCATCCGAACGAAAGGCGAGTGTCACCTCACCGCTTCGCGGATCGAGGGTGGCCGACTCAACCAGCAGGTGCACGAGCCGTGTCCGCTCTCGATCTTGGAGCACGTCCCACAGCGGCTCGAACTGGGCGAGGGTTTCGGTGAGGTGGGCTTTGTCGATGGCTTCCGAGTCCAACCGACTCAACTCGTTTCTGATTTCGGCAAGACGCTGATCGATGCGACCGATAACAGCTTCTGTCTCGGCCAACTGCTTCGTGACACTGACTCTTGCGTTGCTCTGTCAGGTTTGGGATGAGCCGATCCCGCAGGAGGGGGAGGGGTTGGTGTGGTCGGTGGAGGCAGTTGTGTACCCAAGACCGAAGCTATACAGGATCGGCTACGATGGTTGCCGGCGGCGGCTTGTCACGCTCCGCCTTCCCAGCTGTTGGTTACGTTGCGGGGGTCGTGGGTTCCGCTTGTTGCAGAGCCTTTGCAATCTTCTCTTTAAGAGTATCGAGATGGAAGCCCGACTTGGAGATGAAATCCGTCGCACCCAAGGTCAACGCCCTACGTACGTTTGCACGTGTGGCGCCCCCCGTCAGCACGATCACCGGTATCTTCGCTGTGGCCGGCTCAGATTTCAATTGGCGGAGTGCATCCATCCCATCCGTGGCGGGCATCTTCAGATCCAGGAGAATCAGATCCGGCTTCTGCGATGCTGCCATACTGAAGGCCTCGCGCCCGTTCATCGCTGTCAGGACTTGGCACTCGCTGTCCTCCAGAGCGGCGACAACCAGCTCGCGCACAAGCGCCTCATCGTCAGCCACCAATACCCTCATAGCATGGACTTTTCTCGCGATCGAGAACCTCTCGTACCTTGCGTGTGAGCGAGGACAATGATCCCGAAATCCACACTCACGCAACTGTGCCTCTTCTGCATTGCCAAGTGTCCCAGCCGCCGCTGTCAACGAGAATGCCTGATCGACTACCTATGTTATCGGAGAAACAGAACACCTTTCCAACCGACGAATGTCCTGATCTTCGCGTTCCGGTCTTAATCAGTCCACACGGGGAGTGTCAAGGTATAGATGTTTTTGTGCGGCAGCGGATATGAGGAACACGTGAGACTACGAAGAACGTGTAAGTAGTAGTACGGAGGAGATTGACCGATAAGAGCACAGCGATCAAGTCAGCGGATGGTGACACACGTCTGGAATCGCAGCGTAATCTCTCCGCTTGCTGGGTCAAACGTTGCCAACTCGACCAAGAGGTGCACCAGCCGCGTCCGCTCGATCTCGGTAAGTATTTCCCACAGCGGCTCGAACTGGGCGAGGGTTTCGGTGAGGTGGTCTTTGTCGATGGCCTGCAAGTCCAACTGGGCCAACTCGTTTCTGGTCTCGGCCAACCGCTGATCGAGGCAGGCAACAACCGCCTCTGTCTCGGCCAACTGCTTCGTGACGCTGGCCAACGGTTCCGTGGATGATCCGAGCACGGCGACCAGACGTTTGATCTCGTCGCCTCGGTGCTGCCGTTCACGCAGGAGGCGTCGTTGCTCCTTTTCAAGGCGTGGCCGCTGTGCTTTCTGTTGTCGGATCGCTTCGTCAAAGACCTGTGCCGCCAACTCCGGGTCCTGGCCGATGCGTTTGATCTGGGCGACGACGAACTCCTCGATCTCCTGCGCCGGGAGGGACGGCGTGTCGCAGGCTTCGCGTCCCTGCTTCTGGCGGGTGGTGCAGATGTAGTAGCGGTACAGGCGATTGCGCCTCTTGGTGTACGTGTGCCCCATAGCAGCACCGCACTGACCGCAGACGAGGATGCCCTTGAGCAGCGCTCCGTGCTTGTTGCGGACCTCTTTGCCGCTGCCGTTCCCGTTCTGCTCGATCAGCGCCTGCACACGGTGGAATGTGCCGTCGTCGATGATCGCGGGATGTTCGCCCGGTAGAATGTCGCCGTTGTGCCGGACTTGGCCGGTGTACGTCACGTTGGTCAGGATACGCTGCACCTTCGCCTTGTCAAACCGACCGCCCTCTCGTCGCGTCCCATCCGTCCGCACCCAGGACTTGGTGGTCCAGCCCCGCCGGTTGACCTCCTTGGCCACTTCGAGGAGTGACCGCCGTTCGAGGTACAGATCGAACAACTCCCGCACCATCTCGGCTTCCTCGGGATGGATGACGAGGCGCTTCTTCTCGCGGTCGATGTTGTAGCCTAAGACCGGAGGACCGCCGACCCATTTACCCTTCCGTCTGGCAGCACACATCTTGTCCGAGGTCCGCTCCGAGATGATCTCCCGCTCGAATTGGGCAAAGGACAACAGGACGTTGAGCACCAACCGTCCCATTGAGGTACCGGTGTTGAACTGCTGGGTGACCGAGACGAACGGCACCTGCTGCCTGTCGAACACCTCCATCAGCTTGGCGAAGTCGAGCAGACTTCTGGAAAGGCGATCCACCTTATATACGACACAACAATCGATGCGGCCGTTCTCGATGTCGGTGAGGAGGCGCCTGAGTGCCGGCCGCTCGGTGTTGCCACCGGTAAAGCCGCCGTCGTC
>DATKYL010000133.1:0-10192 GCA_035528515.1 Acidobacteriota bacterium
GGTTGACAACATGCCAGACCGCGCGGCCATCAGGGAAATCGTCAAGTCGAAGTACGGCGCTATTGCCGAATCGAATGAATGCTGTACCCCGGAACAACCGGCGCCCTGTTGTGGCGCGGGTGCGGTGGATTTTGCGCCCGGGTATACTCCCGAGGAGTTGTCTGCGCTCCCGCGCGGCGCCGAATTGGGATTGGGATGCGGCCGTCCGACGGCACACGCCGAGATTCGTCCCGGTGAAATCGTCGTCGATCTCGGATCGGGCGCCGGTGTCGATTGTTTCTTGGCGGCGAAGGCGGTGGGTGAACGAGGATTGGTGATCGGTGTCGATATGACCGACGCGATGCTGGAAAAGGCGCGCGCCAATGCCCAGATCGGCGGTTTCGCCAACGTTCAATTCCGCAAAGGCGAAATCGACCGTATGCCGATCGATTCGGGTTCGGTCGACCTGGTCATTTCGAACTGCGTCATCAATCTGGTGCCCGACAAGGTGCGGGTCTTCCGTGACATCTATCGCGTGCTGGGACCGGGTGGACGGTTCTGTGTTGCCGACGTCGTGTACAAGGGCCGCATGCCGGCGGACCTGCGCAACGACCTCGACCAATGGGCCTGTTGTATCGGCGGCGCGGTCGAGAAGGATGAGTATCTCGCTCTGGCGCGCAATGCCGGCTTCGAACGGGTCGCCGTGAAGGCCGAAGTCGATTACGACTACCGGAGAACCGATGAGTTTTCTTTGGCTTCGGTGACGGTCATTGGGTACAAGCCGGATTCCAACGGCGGGCGCTGAACGGCTGCGTTGCCAGACTGCGATACAACAGGGGCGCGATGTACCGCGCCCCTGTTTTCGTTCATCATTCGCCGAATGCCCCGTTGATGGCGTGATCCTCAACGGAGATCGCCGCCGGCGCTGCAACGGCGTCCCTCTGCTCCTTGTCTCCCATTGTCATGAGCGTCCCGAAGTGGTAGCTTGTCCGGTAGTGGAGGAGAGGCCGCCGCCGGTATGCCTGAGACCAATCAACCATTCGACTATGACCGCGCCGCCTGGTTCATGAAGCAGGCGCTACGCGAGGCCGAGCAGGCGTTCGACGAGGGTGAGGTGCCGATCGGGGCGGTTGTGGTCAAGGACGACGCCATCGTCGGGCGGGGGCATAACCAGACCGAACGGCTCGGCGATCCGACCGCGCACGCTGAGATCATCGCCATCGGTGCGGCGGCCGAGCATTTTGAATCGTGGCGCCTGATCGGCGCGACCCTCTACACCACGATTGAGCCTTGCGTGATGTGCGCGGGGGCGGCGGTCCTGGCGCGGATCGACCGGATTGTCTACGGTGCCCCCGATCCCAAGTTCGGCGGCTGCGATTCGCTGTTTCGCATTCCGACCGACCGCCGCCTCAACCATCATGTGGCGGTGCTAAGCGGTGTCATGGCCGACGAGGCCGCGGCCCTCATGCGGTCGTTCTTTGCGCGGCGACGCACCCATCAGGGCAACTGATTCACCGACCCCGGAAACTCGCCATGTGGCGCAGGTACAGAGGTAGTGCGCAGCGACAGTCGTCGTTCGACGATCTTACCGAGCGGGTCGTTCGACGCGGTACGCTGATCAACATGGTGGGGCCGCTCTTGTTGGTCGTGGCGGCGTACGTCGCGCGACAGGCGGGACTCGGCCTCGATGAATCGCAACGGCCGGCCATCTACCCGACGCTGCTCTATCTTTTCGTGGCGGTCGGTGTGGCCGACCTGGCGGCCGCGTTTTTCCTGCGCCGGTCGCTGTTCGCGCGCTCACGGTTCGCCGGTGCCAACCTGACCCCCCAGGCAACCGAGGCGATGGTCCTGCGCTCGGCCACGATCATCTTCGCGGTGGGCGCATCGCCGATCGTCTACGGTGTGGTCCTCTTTCTACTGGGGGGCGCAATCCGCGAGGTTGTCTACTTCGCGCTCTTGAACCTGCTGGCTCTGCGTTTGCTCCGTCCCGATGCCGCCTATCTGGAGGGGGTCCTGGGCGACCCGGCCTCGGACGGGTACGACCCCCCCAGCTAAGGGTGCCGCAGCGAATCCTCAACAAGGGCGAAAATCCGTGGCCCCCGGAGGCCGGTGTTCTATATTGGCGCCGGAGAGGTGCCGGAGCGGTTTAACGGGGCGGTCTCGAAAACCGTTGACCTTTCGCGAGGTCCGGGGGTTCGAATCCCCCCCTCTCCGCATTGTCTTCACAGCCCGCCCTAACACCTTCATCGATATCGCACCATACCACGCGATGGATGTCGATCCCAAGTCCGTACGCCGGCACGTACGTAGTCCTACGGAGGTTAGAAACTCTGGAGCATTGAGGACGGGTGCCTGTGGCGCATCAGGAGGTTCTCGCGACAGGTAACTCCATAAATGGCATTGCAGCCGGCCTGTTGGGCCTCGCCCTTCCGGCTATCGTCGTCGTCCACCCATCCCTCTCCGACGCCACCAAGATCGTGGAAAAGCGATCCGATCATAATCATGCCTTGCCATCACACTTGGGATGGACGTAGCTTTCGGATCTCAAGCTGTATCAGGTTGACGCGATAGTATCGGAGCGTGGCTCATGACGATCTCGCGATCTCGATTTCCCGGCTCAGGCGGGCTGTCCGGTTTGCTGACCCGGCTGCCGACGAATCCGTGTCTCAGTCGTTCACCGGCGTGCGCGCATGGCCGCAGGCGTGCGACCTGCCTGGGGCTGCTGGCGTTGATGCTGCTCATTGTCGGCGTTTCTGACGCGCCGGCCACACCTCCTCATTACACGACCTTCGAGCGGGAGCAGGTGATCGAGTACGATCCGGACGCGGCGGACGTTCTTCGCATCTGGGTTGTGAACGTCGGCCAGGGTGACGCGCTGGTGGTGCAGCTGCCGATGAAGTTCAACTACGTCACGGCTGAAGAAATCGGAGACGATAGTGCCGCCGAGCGGATCGACATCCTCGTCGACGGCGGCCCCGGCCCCCAGCAGGGGGCGCGGACGATCGGAGAGTTCCTCTCGCGCCTGTACCCCGATTCTCCGCCGATCATCGAGTATGCGGTCATCACCCACCACGACGAAGACCACGTCGCGGGCATCATCGCGTTGCTGGCGGATGAGACGACGCTGATCGAGAATGTCTACCACAACGGTCTTGCGAATTACCGGCCGGGACGTCGCGGTTTCCCCCGCGATCAACGCCCGGGCCGACCGGCGGTCTACAAGTTCAGCCGGGGTCTTCTGACACGGGGGATGGCGTTCATCGATTCCGACGATAACCTCGACAGCGAGTATATCATCGACGATGCGCGTGAGTTGCGAAACTCGTATCAGGCACAGGACCTCGAAGGAATCTACGAGGGACTTGCCGCCGGCGTTGTAGCACGGCTTGACGGCGGCGAGTCTGTCGCCTTCGAGCGTGCCTACGTGGGCGCCCCGTTCATTGCCGAACGGGAGGCCGAGTATGGGACCGATCTGGGAGATCTACGTATTGAAGTTCTATGGCCTCGGGACAGACTCAAAGCCTACAATCCACCCTCGTGGGCGGAGACGATCAACGGCAACAGCGTGACGTTCCGGCTGACGTACGGCGACTTTGCGATGCTTTTCACCGGCGACCACAATGAGTTGTCGGAGCCGGACCTGTTGACGTACCTCTCGGCCGGCGGCCGCGACAGTCTGCTCGCGTGCGACGTATTGAAGGTCCCCCACCACGGCAGCGGGCATGCCTACGAGCCGTTTTTCAAGCACCCAAGTCTGAATCCCGTTGTCTCGGTGGTGACCGTCGGCGAGCAGGGCTTCAAGTCGAAGGCCATGAACTCCCGGGCGTGGGAACACCCGTCGCCGGATGTCATCCAATGGCTCGGCGGCGCCCACCGGGTGTACAGCACCTACAGTCATGAGAAACGTTTTCGCTGGTCCGACATCACCACGGAATCGAAGCGTCAAGCGATGATCGAAAGGACGCACATCCTGATCGAGACCGACGGCATCTGGTTCCGTCTCGTGGAAGTGCCCGTTGATGATGATAATCCACTTCAACCGCGGCGTGTCACGTCCGTTCAGAGAAGCGACGGGACGCGCTGGATAACAGCGAAGTGAGGTGATCCATGGATCTCTTTCAAGGCTCGGACCTGCTGTTCATGGCGCTCGGGGTTCCGATCGGCGTGGCGGCGGCCATGCTGATCCTCAGTCTGATGGTCACGGGAATCGTCCAGTTCATTCAGAGTCTAATCGGGCTGCGGACGCGCAACCTGCAGACGGGGATTGCACTTGTCTTCCAGGCGACGCTGGGGATGGAAGAATCAGTCGCCCGCGCGAGTGCCAAGAAGATGACGGCCATTCCGGCGGCGAGCAAGCATACCGGGAAGGGCGGCGGGGTTCCGGAGCAGGGACTATTCTCGCCGCGGGTGACCTGGATTGAACCCGCGGAGATTGCAGAGCGCATGCGTCTCATCGGCGTACAGCGCGCCGACAACGAAGTGAACGATGTGATGGAGCTGTTCGATGGAATCAGCAGCTACATGCGAAAGCGGTTCCTGATGCATGTCCGGGCCATTACCGTCGTCTGCTCATTCGTAGTCGCGTTTTTCTTCCAGGTCAGCACGCTGGATCTGATCGTCAATCTCTCGGTCGATCCCGATCTGCGGGCGCGCTATATGGCGCAGGCGGATGTGCTGCTGGCCGATACCGAATTTCGCCCGACCGGTGCGATCTCGTATGAGGACGTCGCCAACGAGGCGCTGGAGAAACTGAAGACCCGCCATCCCGACGCGGCACGGGAAATCGAGGAAGCCTCCGGCCGGGGCGGAAGCCGCGAGACAATCGTCCGCGAGTTGAGCATGTTGTTCGAGGACGATCCCCAGGGACGGGGTACGATCCTGACTGAGGAGTACGGCGAACTCTTGGATGAACTGCACGCGAAAAACGCCGAGAAGTCGGCGCTCCTCGCGCGGGAGGCCGTGGAGAGGCTCGCGGTGATCGATATCGGTTTCTGGGACAAGGGATGGTCGTACTACGGTGAATTCGAGAATATCCTCGGTGTCTTCCTGACGGGTTTGCTGTTGTCGTTCGGCGCACCTTTCTGGTTCGACCGGCTGCGCGAGTTCGCCAGTCTCAAAGACCAGTTGCAGCCATCGCGGCGCAAAGATCAGGAAGAGGAAGCGTCCGGGTAGGTGAAAGGGACAGAGGGGCTGTAACCCGGGATTACGCCGACCGGGTCGCACGTACTGCGAGTCGGTGCTGCTCGAGCGCACGGTCCGCGCCCGATGCGATTCAGATAGTCCATCAGCGGACATTCGAAAACACGCGCGACGCAAATCAGCAGTCCACCCAGAATCCGCGGAACTTGCAGGGAGAGAATACGTTAGCGGGGGTTGGCCTCGGTAAGGCCAGCCCTCTTCGCGTGTGTTTCCCTCCAGAGGAGGTCCAAGCCCGTCTGTTCCGGGCAACCTGTCATGGAGTAAGCCGTACAGTGAAATAGCACCTCCAGCCCTGCCGCGGCTCGCAGGTCGTTGTCGCGGCGGTGCGGAGGATTACGCGGGAATCGGTTATGACGGGGAGGTTTCTGATGGCGCGTCGTGTTTTGTTTCTGGTACCGGCTCTGGTTCTGGCTTTGGCCTTCACTGCCTGTGTGGAGTTGGATTCGGCTTGGGGCGGTCGGTCGCGGGTCCGCGGGTCCGGCGATGTTGAGAGGGAATCGCGGCATGTGAGCGGCATCCACGCGGTCGAGCTGGCGACGATCGGCACGCTGATCATCGAAATCGGCAACGACGAAGGGCTGGTCATCGAGGCCGAAGACAATCTGCTGGAACATATCGAGACCGATGTCAGCCGCGGCAAGCTGACGATCGACAACGAGCGAGATGTCTCGCTGAATCCCCGGAAAAGGATCCGGTACTACCTGACCGTGAAGGAACTCGACGAGATTACCGTCTCGAGCAGTGGAGATATCGTCGCACCGGACCTGGAAGCCAAACGATTCGAATTATCGATCGAAAGTTCGGGCGACTTCGAGATGGGCACGCTGGATTGCACTGCGCTGGAGGTAAGTATCAGCAGCTCCGGTGACGCATTCATCGAGGAACTCAGCGCCAGGACGGTGGACGTGAGCATCTCCAGTTCCGGCAGTCTGGAGATCGGCGACGGTACGGTCGAGGAGCAGGAAGTCCACATCAGCAGCTCGGGCGACTACCGCGCGCGGCGTCTCGACAGTGAGACGGCAGTCGTGCGGATCAGCAGCAGCGGCAGTGCCCATGTCCGTGTCCGGGACCGCCTCGATGCCACAACCTCCAGCAGCGGCGATGTGAACTACTACGGCGATCCCCGGGTACGCAGTCGGGAGACCAGCTCGGGCGACGTTCATCGGGCCGGACGCTGACACTGCCCGCCTGCCCCACCATCCATCCGCGACCGGCGGCTCTGTATTTCTTCTTAGGGCCGCCGGATCGTTGTTCAGCCCCGCCCATCAGGCTCGGACACCTTCTGAATTTCGCGCGGAATATTCTGTCCTTTGGCGGGTAGTATTTGCCGGGCAGACTTTGCGGCGTATCTTGCTTTCAGGAGGGAGAGCCATGCTGAAACGCGGCCTTGTAATCATGATGCTGGCCACTCTCGTGGCTTGCCAGAGTCAATCGACCGACTCGGACGACCCATCCCAATACTGGGGTGGCACGGACGCCGCCACCGTCGATGAACGGCTGGTCACGGCGGATAACACCTTCGGTCTCAAGCTGTTACGCGAGCTGGCCGACGCGGCGCCGGGGGAGAACCTTTTCATTTCACCGACCAGCGTGGCGATGGCCCTGACGATGACCTACAACGGCGCCTCGGGGGAAACGCAGGCGGCGATGGCTGATGCGCTTGCCATCAATGGACTGACTCTCCAGGAGGTCAACGAGGCCAGCCAGGCCTTGCGCCTGATGCTGGAGGATCCCGAACCGGATGTGCGTCTGGATATCGCCAATTCGCTCTGGGCGCGTGACGGGATCCCGTTTGAGGAGGATTTCCTCGAACGCAACCGGCAGTACTTCGCCGCCGAGGTGACGACACTGGATTTCGCCTCGCCCGATGCCGCGCCCACGATCAACGGCTGGGTCGACGACAAGACCGAAGGACGTATCACTGAGATTGTTGATGACCCCATTGATCCCGATGCCATCCTGTTTCTCATCAATGCGATCTATTTCAAGGGGACTTGGACGTACAAGTTCGATCCCGAGGAGACGAGCGAACGCCCGTTCGGGTGCGCCGACGGCAGCACTGCGATGGTTCCGATGATGGAGCAGGCGGATGGATTTCGTTATCTGGAGGGTGACGGATTTAATGCCGTGCGTCTCCCGTACGGATCCGAGCGGATGGGCATGTATCTCTTCCTGCCGGATGAGGACGTCGGTTTGAACGAGATCATTGGCGTAGTGGATGCTGCGACGTGGGACACCTGGATCGGGCAGTTCGAGACGCAGATGTGCGGTGTCATGTTGCCGCGTATCTCCCTCGAGTACGAGCAGAGTCTCAAGAATTCGCTGATTGCGCTGGGCATGGGGCTCGCGTTCTCGGATGAGGCGGAGTTCAGCCAGATGACGTCGCTCCCGGTGAAGATCAGCGACGTCAGGCACAAGACGTTCCTGCAGATCGACGAAGAGGGAACCGAAGCGGCGGCGGTGACTTCAGTGGAGTCCCAGTTGCTGAGCGACCCGAGGTACCCGGTCCTGAGGTTCAATCGCCCCTTCCTATGTGCGATCGTCGACGACGGAACGGGAGCGATCCTGTTTGTCGGTGCGGTGAGCGATCCCTCGTAGCGGTTGGGGAGGTACGGTGCTATGCGGACGAATAACCAGATCCTTGCCGTGACGCTGGGCGTAGTGCTCTTCGTGCTGGGCGGTTGCGGAGCGGAAAGGGGTGTCGAGTCCAATATCGATGTACCGCGAGGAGATAGTGGGAGTATCTTATCTTTCTGGAGGTGAGCCATGCTGAAACGCGGCCTTGTATTCGTGGTGCTGGCCATTCTGGTGGCCTGCCAAAGTCAATCGACCGATTCCGATGACCCGTCCCAGTACTGGGGCGGTCCGGATGCCGCCGCCGTGGATGAGCGGCTGGTCACGGCGGATAACACGTTCGGCCTCAAGCTGTTCCGTGAGCTGGCCGGTGCTGCGCCGGGGGAGAACCTCTTCATCTCGCCGACCAGCGTGGCCATGGCCCTGACGATGACCTACAACGGTGCCTCGGGAGAGACGCAAGCGGCGATGGCGCGCGCGCTCGCAATCGAAGGGCTGACGCTCCAGGAGGTCAACGAGGCGAGTCAGGCCTTGCGGCTGGTTCTGGGAGATCCCGAGCCGGAGGTCCGTCTGAACATCGCCAATTCTCTGTGGGCGCGTGACGGAATCCCCTTCGAAGAGGACTTCCTCGAACGCAACCGGCAGTACTTCGCCACCGAGGTGACCACGCTGGATTTCAGTGCTCCCGATGCGGCGCCCACAATCAACGGCTGGGTCGACGACAAGACCGAAGGACGTATCACTGAGATTGTTGACGATCCCATCGACCCCGACGCCATCCTGTTTCTCATCAATGCCATCTACTTCAAGGGGACCTGGACCTACGAGTTCGATCCCGAGGAGACGGATGAGCGCCCGTTCCAGCGCGCCGACGGTAGTACCGTTCAGATCGCCACAATGCAGCAGGCCGACGACTTTCGCTATCTGGACGGTGACGGGTTCAGCGCCGTGCGGCTCCCGTACGGATCCGAGCGGCTGGGCATGTATCTCTGCCTGCCCGATGAGGACGTCGATCTGAGCGAGATCCTCGGTGCAATGGATGCCGACATGTGGGATACCTGGATCGGGCAATTCGAGACGCAGATGTGCGGGGTCATGCTCCCGCGGTTCAGACTCGAGTACGAGCAGAGTCTCAAGAACTCGCTGATTGCGCTGGGGATGGGGCCCGCGTTTTCGGATATGGCGGAGTTCAGCGAAATGACGTCGCTCCCGGTGATGATCAGCGACGTCAAACACAAGACGTTCCTGCAGATCGACGAACAAGGAACCGAGGCGGCTGCCGTCACATCAGTGGAGATCGTGTTCACGAGCCTCCCGGAGTATCCCGTTCTCGAGTTCAATCGCCCGTTCCTATGTGTGATCGTCGACGACGGAACCGGAGCGATCCTGTTCATCGGGGCGGTGGCCGATCCCTCGTAGCGGTCGGGGAAGTACGGCGCGATGCGAACGAAAAACCAGATCCTTGCCCTGACTCTGGGTGTAGTGCTCCTCGTGCTGGGCGGATGCGGAGTCGAAAAGGGTGCGGAGTCCAACGGTGATGAGCCTCCGGTCGACGACGTCACGACACTCCGTCTCGAGCCGCTCCCCGATGAACGCGCCGAGGTTCTCGCGCTGGTGCTCTCCGATGAGATCGAGGCGCCGCTGGCTCTCTACGAACGCATCCACGTCGATCTGGATCGTGTCGCCGAAAGTAACCTCCCGCCGTCGAACAGCGAGACGTTCTGGCCGCGGCACGACCCGAGCCAGAGTCTACTGACTCTCCTGTTCCATCCCGGCGGCCGCCGTGCGGTGCAAAACGGTGAGAGCCATACCTGGGATTCACTGAACGCGATCTATCAGCCCTGGTTTGTGTGGCCTGTCGACGGGAGTGAGTCTGTCACCGTCCACTTTCCGGGCCGTCTCAACGTGGGTCTACTCGGTGGGGTCTATGCCCAGGTTCCCGAGGTCGAGAGCACCTCAATGTTCAGTCTCTTCGGGGGGGGCAACGCCCTGGCGGCCAAGTTGGGTGGGCCCGATACCTTGCTGTACATGTTCTTCGTGGAGTACGCACGGTTTCCACCGAGTGTAGAGCCGCCCGCTGATACATTCTGGTGCTATTACACGCGGGACGACGGGATCAGCTACGTCGGTCGTTACGTTTTGGCGCGCGATCTGACGCCGGATTGGTGGTCTGACTTCTGCACTTGGGTGCCCTTTCTCGGTGGTGACCGGGACGATTTGTGTGATGCTGAACTGTCTCATGACTCTGTGCTTATCCGTCGGGAACCGCCCGAGACGTTTCGGAAGGATCCATGTGAGACACACGATGTCTCTATTGTGGATCGGACACTTGTGGTCGCCGTTTCCTACAGCGGCGGCTGCGGTGATCACGCCCTGAACGTGATCATGACGCCTCGGGAGTTCGCCGGCGGCCCGTCACGAATCGCCAGTCTCTATCTGC
>DATKYL010000134.1:0-3025 GCA_035528515.1 Acidobacteriota bacterium
GTCGCCGGGTGCCACAAATTTCGGGAAGGCGTTGGAGCATCTCGATTCTGATCGGTGGGATCCCGCCGCTCGTGAGTTGTACCTGAACGTCCACCGGAATTTCCGACGCGCGCGGCTGTTCATTCACGGCGGGGAGGATCCTCGGGCCGTGGTCGTTCCGGGTCTTGCGGGCTCGCCTGCTGGTCTGGAGGTCGCCGCCTTCCCGCCTGACGTCGCGGAATATGGATCGGCGGGACTGCCTGCTATTTACATCGCTTGCATCGTGCTTGCCGCGCTGGGCGGGATGATCGTCGCCTATGAGGCGGGATCGTACGCTTCGAAGTCCGTTCCGGCTGGTGTGGCTCTGGACCAAGCCAATCTCGGAAAGCTCGTCACGGCGGCTGTGGAGCAGATTGCGAAGACGGGCAAGATCGATCCGGGGCTGGCCAAGACGATCGCGCTCTGGAAACCTCCCTCCTCCTCGTGGGGCGGCTGGGTGCTCGCTGGCGGGCTCGTGCTCGGCGCTGGCGGCCTGGCGGTCGCGACATACTACGGCAACAAACGGGGGCGCTGATGAGCGGGTGGACTGGTGGGGTGGAGATGTTGAGGGACACCGCGAAGTCCCGTTCCGTCTTGTCGGCCTGGTCGAGCTCGGCGCGAAAGCTGGGGATGAGTGTGGACGAGCATGGCCACCGGGCGATTGCCACGGGGAGCGATCAAGCCTGGCGCGAAGCGAAAGCTCTCCCTCATCCACCCATGGTTGCCTGGGTCTGGGATGGGGAACCGCGGACGCATGCTGAGATCGTCTGGGCGAAGAGCGGCTGGCTCGGCGTGCGGAGTTCGCCGTTCGGACCGGCCGATCGGGACCGGCGCGCAAACGGAAACCACGGGTTCCGTGATATCGCGTCCAAGCTCGTCGGCGCGTCCGCGGAGCGGATCGAAGCGGATCTCCTCGAAGCGTTCGCGGCGGGGCAAGGCCAATCTGAAGCGGTGCTCGTCTCCCTGTCCGAAGCGCGAAAAGACTACAAGAGGACACACTGGGGCGATCGCGGGCGGAAGAAGGCTCCCGTCCTCAAGGTCGCGGATCCCGGCGAAGGCGTTGGAGTGGAGCTCGGATCGCTTGTCCAGGTGGTTTACGCTACGAAGAAGGGAAGGGGGCCGGTCGAGGAATTCGAGCACGATTTCGGCGAACCGCAGCCGCGTCTGCTCTATTCGGTCCGGTCGCGGCTGCTGTTGGTCGCGGGCGGCGCATACTCTGTGGACTGGCGCGGTATCGTCGGGTAATCTCTCGGGATGACGACGATTCGCGCCGCTAATCCGACAAGGAAACGAAGAATGGCCAAGAAACCGACACGCAAAGCTCCCGTTCGCCGTCGTCGCCGCAATCCCGCCCGGGTTTCGAACCCCGCTCCAAGGCGTCGCCGTCGCCGAACCAATCCCGGTCTGCCTCCTTGGGCCATGGGCCTGCTGGGCGGCGCAACGGGTCTCGTCGTCGGCGCTGGTGCGTCGATGGCGTTGGGTTACGTGGACTGGAACCACTATTACAAGTGCCTCGCGCTGGGTGGTGGCGGCGCGCTGATCGGCGTTCCGCTGTCGTTCTACAGTCCGTCGTTTGGTGCGGGCATCATCGCGGGCACGGGCTCGATCGCCGTCTCCGCGGCTCTGATGACCTACCTGGCGAGCTCCTCCACCTCGAAGGCTCCAACCGCTCTTGCCGCATCCGCGCAGTCCGATGCTGACGAGCGGCCGCTCTCCGCGGTGCGTGCGCCGAGGAGTTCGCGGCAGCTTCCGGCGGTCCAGCGCGTCGGAAGGGACGAGAAAGAACAACTGCGCGCGCTGGCCGCTGTTTTCGCTACGCTCGATCCAGATCAGGCCATGGGCTTGGTGTTCGCCGATACCGGCAACTACTGACCGAAACAACGCTTCCGGGCCGTGCTGGACACGGAACCGAAGGAGAACAACGACGATGCAACCAACCGCAGAACAAATCCGTCTGGCTCAGCAGGCAGCCCGCCAGAATCCCGCCGTGGCCCGCTACATCGCCGATCGCGCGCTCAAGTCGCAGCGGTCGATCCTGTCGCTGCCCTACTACTCCAGGGTTGTGATCAACACTGATGTGACGTCGGACGCAGGGCCTCCCGTGGTCAACACATACACGATCCCGCAGGGACTGGAAGTCGTGGCTTTCGGCTACGCGGTCAACGACGACATGGGCGCAGGCGGAGCCCCCGGTACGATCGCCCGCTACTGCGACACGAACCTTTCGAAACGCGGCGAGACGGTTTCCGGGCAGGAGCTCGACGTGCACGGGATCTCGCTTCAGTACGGACCGACAAGTGACGCGGTCGTCGCAGGCATGGCCGCGAACATCATGAGCGTGCGGGTCAAGGTTGACGGGATGGATGATCTGATGTTGGGACCCATGGGATTCGCTCCAGGAAGCGGAGGGTTGATCGGTGGCAACACGAACCTGCTGGTGCCAGCCACCAACAGGAGCCGTTCGGACTTCCACCCCCCTTCGAACGGCGAGCAGAGGATCGACAATTTCCTTCCATTCCCGTACCCACTCAAATGGAAGCCGAGCGGACAACCGGATTCGACCCTCACGGTGATCCTGCGCGCCGAACGCGCAGCGGCGATCACTGCGACGGCTCGCACCGTCGTGGAAGGAACGTGCGATTGCACGGACTGGGAGCCGCCCGAACACGCCGAGCTCGATCTGTGGGTCAGACTGCACTGCAGCCAGAAAACCCCCCGATCCGTCAACCGCTAGCAACGCCCGACCCAGCTCGCCGAGACAACGGCGGCCACCAGCCGACGCTTGCCCTGTCTTCGATCCGCGCGTAGTCTCAACGTACCGAGACGCTGCACAGCGGAGGATCGAGACATGCCGAAACACACCCGGACCCAGCCACAGCAAGAAATCGTGGAAGTGATTTTCACGCGCACCGAGGTTTGGTGCGTCGCCGAGGTACTCAACAACGTCCCAGCGACGACCACGAGACACGATCGCGCAGCCTACTTGATCAGGAAGGCGGCGAAGAAC
>DATKYL010000135.1:0-16539 GCA_035528515.1 Acidobacteriota bacterium
GTCCGGTTCCGACGAGGGCGCTGTCGTCGCCCTCGCGGCGCAGAGCGAGCGAGTCGAGATTCCAGAGAGTGGACGCCCCCCCGTCATCGGCGGGTGACGCCGCCACGTCGCGGGAGGGAGAACCCGGAGGAGCGCTCAGCACAAAGATGCCGCATCCGATCACCAGCAGGATGCGGCTGAGGCGTCTCCCCACGCGAGCCATTTCATCCGGACTTCGCACCAACGGTTCGTCCCCTCTACTCCGTGTCTTTCGTCTCACCCGCGGCAGCCGCCTGAATGCGCGAGAAGCCGCGCCGGATTGCCTCATCGATCTGGAAGAATGCCTCCTCGTAACGGGAGCGGCCGCCGCTGATCGGGTCGGGGATCGAATCGGTCACGCGGTCGGATGAATGATCCGGGTACGATCGCGCCATGAAGAGAGTTTCCTCGGACCGTCCCATCCGCCGGCAGGCATCGTAATGCTCGGCCGCCAAAGCGAATACCAGATCGGATGCGGCCAGGAGCTTCGGTGTCAACGCTTGCGAACGGTGCGCCGTGAGGTCGATCCCGTAGTCGGCGGCGACGGCAGTCGCCAGATCGGTCGCCGGCGCGCCGGCGATCTCCAGTGTGCCGGCCGACGCCACTTCGAGCTTCAGGCCCGGCATTGCGGCCTCCGCGGCCAGTTTACGGAGAATTCCCTCCGCCATCGGACTGCGGCACGTGTTCCCGGAGCAGACGTACAGAACGCGAAACGTCCTGTCCGTCGTCTTATCGGTATCGTCACGCGGCTGAGTCAAGTTGCGGTGACCCCTCTTTTTGGGCGGATCCTGATGCATGTTCCGCCCGTCCCCATTTTACAGGCTTGCCCGCCATTCTTTCACGGAAATCGCACCATCCCGCAGCAGCCGGGGCCTTTTCCCGGTACAGTCGATCACCGTCGAGGCGGGCCGGCGCCGGTAGCTGACCGGACGCGCCCACAGTATTTCATCGGCCTGCGCGAGACTGCCCAGCCAGCGGTTTTCGCGGCGGGCACTCAGGTGTTCTCCCGACGGATTCGCGCTCGTCGCCACCAGCGGTACACCGAGGCGGCGCGCCAGGACGCTGACGATCGGCTCGGATGAGACTCTGATTCCCACGCCGGATCCGCCGGCACCCAGCAGTGCGAACATCGGATTGTCACTCGGCAAAATCAACGTCAATGGCCCCGGCCAGAATCGGCGCATCAGCGGCGCCGCCCAGAGCGGAACCTGGACGTGCCACTCCGCCAGGGCCGCGGGATCGGCCAAGAAGATGGAAAACGGCTTCGTTCCGCGTCCTTTCAGACACCGTACCAGGCGGACGGCCTCAGGATCGGTGGCTGCGACCGAGAGGGCGTACTGGGTCTCGGTGGGAATGACGATGGCATTCCCGGACGAAAGGCGCCGGCACAGGCATTTCACCGCGCCGGCCGACGGCCTGCGTCGCGTGATCGGGATGATTCCCGATCCCCTCATTCGACCCGTGAGTTTTCGAGTGCCGGTTTCTTCACGCGGACGACCCAAGCGGACTCATAGCCCATCCTCCGCAACCGGACCGCCAGAGCCTCCGCCTCATCGTAGTCGACGAAACGTCCTGTACACAGTTTGTAGTAGGGGGTTTCGAACTCGAGACGCACCGAATCCTTCAGCGCCGTCTCGGCGCGCTCTTTGACGTCCCTCGCCTCAGTCAGATTGGTCGTCGCCAGGAACTGGACCTGAAGCACGATCTCCGTGGCGGCGGTATCGACGAGGCCGGACGGCCTGCGTAACCGGGCATCTGACGGACGATGCCCCGCCGCCTTCACATCATCCGTGACAACGACACTGTCGCCCGGGAAACCGAGTGGATCGAACGCATCGGAGTCCTTCGGGGCGCCGAGCGCGGGCAGGTACGTTCCCCCGAGCAGCGCGGATGCGATCAGCACCGGGAGCAGGCGTCCCGGCCGCACCCGATCACAGGTAATCTTGGTACCGTTCATCGGATTTCAGTTTCTCCACGAGGCGTTTCATATCGTCAACGCGCGTCTTGTGCACCACCATCACCGCCCGTCCCGTCCGCACGATCACCAGATCGGAAACGCCGAACGCGCAGACAAGATCGTCCGTATCGTTATACAACGTCGTGTCGAACGTGTCGAGCGGCACCGCCTCGCCGCGCACGACGTTGTTGTCGCTGTCTATGGGGACGAGACGCCCGAGGGCCAACCAACTGCCGACATCGTCCCAGGCCAGATCGGCCTTGATCACGATCACGTTGTCGGCGCGCTCCAGAACGGCGTAGTCGATCGAGACACACTCGGAGGACTCGTACAGCTTCTCCAGGGCTTCGTCCCGATGACCGGCCGCCGAAGTCTTCATGTACTCGGTGAGCGGACCTGAAACACTGGGCGCATGTCGGGCGATGGCCGACAGTAGGGTCTTGGCCGTCCAGACGAACATCCCGGAGTTCCACAGGTGACGGCGGTCAAAGTAGTAATCCTGGGCGGTGGTGCGGTCGGGCTTTTCCCGGAAGGCTTCCACCTGGTAGGAGATGACGCCGTCGGTCGTCGCGAAGTTGGGTCCCAGCTCGATGTAGCCGTAGGCCGTCTCCGCGCGCGTTGGCGTGATTCCGATGGTGACCAGGTGGTCGTCGGACTGGGCCAGACGCACACCCTCCCGCAGGACGCGTCGGAGTGTCTCGGGCGGCGATATCGAGTGGTCAGCCGAGAGAACGACCATGGTCGCCTCCGGGTCACGGGCCGCCAGTTCAGCGGCGGCAAGGCCGATCGCCAGACAGGTGTTATTCCCCCGCGGTTCCTCGAGAATGTTCTCCGCCGGGAGGGACCCGGCACGTTCGCGGACCGCCGCCCCGATGTCGCGCCCCGTCACGACCAGGATCTGTTCCGGGGCAAAGTCGGGGCGAATCCGGTCGATGGTGGATTCGAGCATCGACTGCTCACCGAGGAGCGGCAAGAGCTGTTTGGGCTGTTCCCGTCGCGACAGCGGCCAGAAACGCTCGCCGTATCCCCCCGCCAAAATCACCGCGTGAACCAAGATCACCCCCTGGTCAAATCTCTGATCGTAGTCCCAGAATCGTCTTTAGAACTTCGACGGCACACCGCGGGCCTCATCGTAGGCGCGCCGTAGTGTCTTCAAGTCTTCCCAGGCATCGCGCTTGAAGTTCGGATTGCGCAGGAGCGCCGCCGGGTGGAACGTGGCCAGCATCCGCGCGTTGCCCAACTCATAGAAGCGCCCCCGCAATTTCGACAGTGGCATCTTGGTGTCGAGAATGATCTGCGCCGCCACCCGTCCGAGTGCACACACGAATTGCGGCGCCAGAAGACGAATTTGCTCGGCGAGATGCGGCAGACAAGCGTCGGCCTCCTCGGGCAACGGGTCGCGGTTGTCGGGGGGACGGCACTTGAGAATGTTGGCGATGTATATCTCATCGCGCGACAGTTCGATCGCCGCCAGCATCTTATCCAGGAGCTTGCCCGCGCGCCCCACGAACGGCTCTCCCTGCAAGTCCTCGTCCCGGCCCGGTGCTTCGCCGATGAAGAGAATGCCGGCCCGGGGATTACCGACGCCGAACACATAATTGGTTCGCGTGTGTCCGAGCGGGCACTTCACACATGTGTGCGTGCGCTCGTACAGTTCTTCGAGCGATCGCGCGCGACGTTCTTTCTTTTCGGTCTCGAAGAGTTCCAGATCCGGTTCCATCGACAGCAACTGCCTCAGTGCCCGCCCGATTGTCAGTGTTGTCTCGTCCACGCGATCTCCCCCGCAGTATCCGTCCAATCCGTCTCAGCTCCGAACGCGTTCGCCCGCCATCAGCCTGACAACCTGGTCCAGAATGAGGCCGGCCAGTTCCCGCTTGGGCAAGAGGCCGCTGCGCAGCCGTTCGCCGTCGCGCGCGATCAGGACGGCGTCGTTGGTGTCGCCGCCGAATGCACTCCCTGCGGCGGTCGGGTTGTTGCAGACCAGTAAATCGAGATTCTTGCGCCGGAGTTTCTCGTCGGAGTCGAGGCGCTTGGGGTCGGTTTCCAGGGAAAAACCGACGAGGATCTGGCCGTTCCCTTTCTGTTCACCCAGTGTCGCCATAATATCGGGGGTCGGCTCCAGCCTCAGACGCGGCGGCCCGTCCTCTTTCGACAGTTTGGCTGAGGTCGGTTCTGCCACTCGCCAGTCGCTGACCGCCGCCACACCGATCGTGATCGACGCATCGGCGAAGTGCTGCCGCGCCGCGGCACACATCTCCTCGGCGGTTTCGACCGCCACAAATGTCACGCCGGCGGGTCGCGGCAGAGCGGTCGGCCCGCTGATCAGGACGACGGAGGCGCCACGCGATTGCGCCGCTTCGGCCAGCGCATATCCCATTTTCCCGGACGAACGGTTGGTCAGCACCCGCACCGGGTCGATCGGCTCAACCGTCGGGCCCGCGGTGACGAGGACACGGTGCCCCAGCAGATCGCACTTGTCCCGTCCCGCCAGAATCTGATCGACGCGCCGGACAATCTCGTCAGGCTCAGCCATCCGTCCCACACCGACCGTTCGACAGGCCAGCTCGCCTTCACCCGGATCGACGAAGAGCACGCCGCGCCGGCGCAGGGTCGCCAGGTTCTCCTGCACCGCGTCGTGGAGGTACATGTTGGTGTTCATCGCCGGCGCCAGAAGGACCGGGGCGGTGGTGGCGAGCAGAATGGTGCTCAACAGATCGTCGGCGATCCCCGCGGCGTACTTCCCGATGAGGTTGGCGGTCGCCGGAGCGATGATGACACAATCAGCCCAGCCCGCCACGGCGATATGTTCGGTGCCGGCGTACCGCTCGGCGGGGAACATCTCGGTCAGAACCGGCCGTTCCGACAGCGTTTCCATCGTCAGCGGCGTAATGAAGCGCGCACCATTCCGGGTCATCACGACCCAGACGTCGGCGCCCGCTTCCTTCAGGCGGCGACACAGGTAGGCCGACTTGTAGGCGGCGATTCCGCCGGTTATCCCCAGGACGATCTGCTTGCCTTTAGTATGTTCCATCGTGTCCGGTCGCCTCCTCGCCCCTTGTACGGTGCGCGGGGAGGAGTTGTATCGGTCTTAATGACGGAAATTCCGCACGCCCGAGAAGACCATCGCCATCCCGGCCTCGTCACAGGCGGCGATCACGTCATCATCGCGCTTCGAACCGCCGGGCTGAATCACCGCGTCCACACCGGCGCGCGCGGCCTCCTCGACACCGTCGGCCATCGGGAAAAACGCATCGGAGGCCAGAACCGCACCCTGCGCGCGCGCACCGGCGCGCGCGACCGCCTGACGCACCGCGTCGACGCGCGAGGTCTGCCCCGAACCGATGCCCACCGCGGCGTTGCCCTTGATGATCGCAATCGCGTTCGACTTCGCGTGTTTCACGATCCGGCGTCCCAGCAGGAGCGAGGCAATCTGTGCGTCGGTTGGCTTGACCCGCGTGACGACCTTCAATTCCTGCGGCGTCACCTCGGACCAGTCCTCATCCTGCACCAGGAGGCCACCGACGATCTCGCGGAATCGCCGTTGGGCGGAGGGCTTTAGATCCATCGTGTCCACGGCGAGCAGACGTCGCGCCTTCTTCTTACGCAAGAGTGCAAGAGCATCGTCATCGTAACCCGGCGCGAGGACGCATTCGATGAAGGTAGTCTCATGCAGTGCCTCCGCGCAGGCCACATCCACCCGCCGGTTGAGGGCGATGATCGAGCCGTAGGCCGACAGCGGATCGGTTTCATAGGCGGCGAGGTACGCGTCGCGAATCGTCGCACCGGTGGCGGCGCCGCACGGGGTGGCATGCTTGAACACCGCCGCGAACGGCTCGGCAAAGTCGGCGGCCATCCGCCAGGCGGCATCGAGATCGCCGTAGTTGTTGTACGACAGCTCCTTCCCGCTCAGCACGCGCGCCCGGGCGAGCGACGGCACAGATTGATCGGTGGTCGCGTAGACGGCCGCCTGTTGATGCGGGTTTTCGCCGTAGCGCAGATCGGCGGCGAGTGCATAGTGCCAGAGAACCGGCGGGAAGGTCGTGCCCTCGGCTTCGTCGGTGTGCGCAGCAAGATACTCCGCGATCCGGGCATCATAGGCGGCGGTGGTCGCGAATGCCTGTGCCGCCAGGCGGGCCCGGGTGGCGGCGCTGATACAGCCGTCGTTGGTTTCGAGTTCCCCGGCGAGCACATCGTAGTCGTCGGGGTTGCACACCACCGCGACCGACGCGTGGTTCTTGGCGGCGGCCCGGATCATGGTCGGCCCGCCGACGTCGATCAGCTCGATCGCGTCCGCTTTGGTGGCGTTGGGATCGGAGGCTGCCTTGCCGAAGGGATAGAGATTCACCACCACGAGTTCGCAGGGAATGATCCCGGCGGTCTCCAGCTCACGACGATCGTCGGCGTGGTCGTGCCGGGCGAGAATCCCACCCAGGAGATTCGGGTGCAAGGTCTTGACACGCCCGCCGAGCATGGCGCCAAAGCCGGTGATCGTGTCGACGGCGACGGCGTCGATCCCCGCCTCGCGCAGGGCACGCAAGGTGCCGCCGGTCGAGACGATTTCGATCCCAAGATCCCGCAGCACTTCGGCCAGGGGGATCAGGCCGCTCTTGTCGTAGGTCGAGAGCACCGCCCGCCGAACGCGGATCAGACCTTCGGTGTGATCGGTATCGGCTGGTGTGGTTTCGGGAGACATACGCGTTGTCACATTCACGGTTTGTTGTCCTTAGTAGAGTCGTTCATTCACTGTCGCCCAGGAGACGATCCGCGACTTCCTCGTAGCGGGCCTGGGTATTCCGTACCACCTCATCGGGGAGTTCCGGTCCGGGCGGAGTCTTGTCCCAGTCGAGCGTGTTCAGGTAGTTGCGCACGTACTGCTTATCGAAGCTCGCCTGCGTTTGTCCCGGCTGGTATTGATCGGCGGGCCAGAACCGCGACGAATCGGGGGAGCAGATTTCATCGATCAACGTCAGAGTGTCGCCGTCGAAGCCGAACTCGAACTTCGTGTCGGCGATAATGACACCGCGGGCAGCGGCGTAGTCGGCGCACCATTGATACAGCTCGATTGAAAGCGTACGCAGCCGTTCGGACAGCTCGGCGCCGACATCGGCGGCCATGTGGGCGAACGAGACGTTTTCGTCGTGACCGGTGTCGCTCTTGGTGGCCGGCGTGAAAATCGGTTCCGGGAGCTTCTGCGCTTCGACCAGATCGGCCGGAAACTCGAAGCCATGCAGCGACACCGTGCCGGAGGTCTGATTGCCGCGGGCAGCGATGTACTCTTTCATCAGCGAGCCGGTGATGTAGCCGCGCACAACACACTCGTAGTCGAAGCGCCGGCACTTCTTCACCAGCATCGAACGGCCGGTCAGGCGGTCGGCGTAGCGCGGCAGCGGATCGGGGAACTGCGACACGTCGGTGGTCAGTAGATGATTGGGGACGACATGACGCGTACGCTCGAACCAGAATCGGGACATCCGGGTTAACACCCGCCCTTTGCCGGGAATCGGGGTCGGCAGGATCACATCGAACGCCGACAGCCGGTCGCTGGCGACGATCAGGAGTCGGTCGCCGAGATCGTAGACCTCGCGCACCTTGCCGCGTCCGAACAGGGGTATGTCGGGAAGATCAGTCTGGGTCACAACCGGGATGGCTGGGTTGGTCTCAGAGTTCAATCATCGCCTCCATCAGCAGTGGGAAGATAACACTTTGGAGTCATCGGCGCTCGGTCGCAAAACGGGCGAT
Organism: Acidobacteriota bacterium; assembly: GCA_035528515.1. Taxonomy (GTDB): domain Bacteria; phylum Zixibacteria; class MSB-5A5; order WJJR01; family WJJR01; genus DATKYL01. The sequence goes on from DATKYL010000135.1 coordinate 7,715, forward strand.
CGCGGCCGGGAGCAGCTCGTGCTCGACCGCGAGGACACGATCCCGCAGGCTCTCCGGGGTGTCACCGGGCTGAACCGGAACCTGTCGCTGCATGAAGATCGGTCCGCGGTCGTACTCCGGATCGACGAAATGCACCGTGGCGCCGCTCACCGTCTCCCCCGCGGCCAACACCGCCTCGTGGACCCGGATACCGTAGAATCCCTCACCGCCGAACTTCGGCAGTAGGGCCGGATGCGTATTGATCATGCGTCCTTCGTAGGCGTCGACAACCTCCCGCGGCACCAGTTTCATGTATCCGGCAAGCACGACCAGTTCTACCCGTGCCTTACGGAAGACGTCCAGGAGTCCCCGGGTGAACGCTTCCGGTGATCCCGCCTTCTTCTCGGACCAGTGGACCGCCTCGACACCGGCCTGCCGTGCCCGTTCCAATGCCTGCGCGTTGCGGTTGTTCGAGACGACCACGACGACACGGGCATCGAGCTTTCCCTCAGTGATCTGATCGAGGATCGCCTGGAGATTGGTCCCGCCGCCCGAGGCCATCACCGCCACGCGCAACGGTTCCCTGCCTTTGCCAGCGCTATCTGCCGATTCTGTCATGCTTTACCTGTACCGCTGATCTCCGGGGCGCGCTTGCAGCAGATCGTGGACCGACCCAGCCCCGTCCGCTTTTCTTTAATCTGTGGCAAACCGGCGGCGAATACAATCCCTTCACGACTGCGGCTGCCGAAGACCGCATGGGTAAATGCGTCTTTGCCAGCCGCGGCGGCCATCGTATGAGTCGCCGAATCGCTCTTGCGGCATATCGCGATCCTGGAAGCAGTCAGTGGACGCCAGGCGAGGGCGCCTGGCATACACGGTTGGGTTTTCACCGCGCCCCGCTCGGCGGGGGGATCCGTTGCGCCGACACGCCAGCCCTCCGAATACGGCGATTGGTCGCCGTCAGAGGATCGGCAGGTACTGCGCTAACTCGTAATCGCTCACCCGCGTGCGGTAGCGTTCCCATTCGAGCCGCTTGTTCGCAAGGAGCGATCCACAGATATGATCACCGAGCGTCTCGCGGAAAAGTGGCGAGCGCTCCAGCCAATCGCAGGCTTGGGATAAGGTGGCCGGCAGGGCGGTGATGTCGAGCGCGTCGCGCTGTTCGGCGCTCATGTCGAAGATATTCGCTTCGACCGACTCCGGCAGCGGATGATTGTTGTCGATGCCGTCGAGCCCCGCCGCCAGCATGCAGGCGAACGCCAGGTAGGGGTTGCAGGCCGGATCGGGCGAACGCAATTCGACCCGCGTCGCCTTCTCCTTGCCGACCCGGTACATCGGTACGCGGATCAACGAAGAGCGGTTGCGGCGTCCCCAGGAAACATAGACCGGCGCCTCATACCCGGTGACCAGCCGCTTGTATGAGTTGACCCACTGGTTGGTCACGAGGGTGAAATCGCACACGTGGTGCATCAGCCCGGCGATAAAACCGCGCGCCATGGCACTGAGGTGATAGGGATCACTCTTTTCGAAGAACAGATTCCTGTCGCCCTCAAATAGCGACATGTGGGTATGCATTCCCGACCCATTCTGGCCGAAGATCGGCTTGGGCATGAAGGTCGCGTAGGCTCCGGCCTTGAGCGCCAGCTCCTTGACGATGAAGCGGTAGAGCATAGCGCAGTCGGCCATCTCCATGGCCTCCTGATAGCGCAGGTCGATTTCATGCTGCGACGGCGCCACCTCGTGATGCGAACATTCGACCGGAATGCCGATCGCTTCGAGCGAGACGACCGCTTTTTTGCGCAGCATCGTGCCCTCGTCGACGGTCGAATAATCGAAGTACCCGTCGTGATCGAGCGTCTCGGCACGAGAGGAGTCCCGGAAGTAGAAAAACTCCATTTCCGGGCCGCAGTAGAATATGTAACCGCGATCCTGCGCCTTCTTGAGCGCGCGTCGGAGGACGTGGCGCGGGTCGCCCTCAAACGGTGTCCCGTCCGGGTTCAGGATATCGCAGAACATGAGGGCGACTTTCTCGCCGGCGACCTCCCAGGGGATGATGCGAAAGGTCCCGAGGTCGGGCATCGCCATCAGATCGGATTCTTCAATGCGGACGTACCCCTCGATCGAGGAGCCGTCGAATCCCTGACCGTCCTCGAGGACCGTCTCGATCTCGTTGCGGGTGATCGACATCCCCTTCATGTGGCCGAGGATGTCGGTGAAGAGGAGGCGGATGTAGCGGACTTTGTTGGCGTCCAGTGTGGCGAGTACTTCGTCCTTCGACTTAACCATCAGAGGTCCTCACTTCGGTAATCTTCAATTGTCCGCCCCCCGGAAAACTTTGCAAGTAAGGAGGAAGTCGGGGGGTGTCAATGGCTAATCCGAGGGGATGAGGAAAAAGGCCGTAAGTAACTTAAAGTCAATTGGTTATCGACCCTCAAGAATAGACGGGACAGTTGAGGATCAACCGTCATGCACACACACATCACGAACTCGTTGTAGAATAAGAGGATAAGGAAATTGTGTGGCCGCGATCTGTGATCGCACGCGAGTGGGCTGGACGGTCATCCGGGCCATCCGCCCTTGGGAGCCGACAACCCTCGTTGGATATTGCCTCGCTAACGGCCGCCGGTCGTAATCTTTTGTCTGACCATATGTTACGCGCCCCCGCCTCGCCCCGTCCCAGCCGACCGGTAGCGAAGGACGCCACGAAAAATCGGGAAAGTGCTAAGAAAGCACTCAACAAATGCTTGACAAGTCATACAACGTATGACTTTTGTTGACAGGGAACACGCATGGTTCCCAGACAAAAAACGAGACCCTTGCCGACCAGACTCGATACTGGCACCTCCGGGTTCGTATCCCGGTGTTCTTCTTAAACTACGGCTAGGGCCACTGTATATGCCGCGATCGGTCAAGGCCGGTCGCGGCTGTCGTTATGTGAATTTCGATAGGTTCAGCCGAGCTTGTCAACCACAAGTTGCCGACATATCATCATTTTATTCCCCCTTGTCACTTTCCCGAGCCTATTCGGCAACCCATTGCCCGCGAAGCCCTTAGAGGGCGTCGCTTGGCTGCACATCGAGGGCCCCACGATCTAATCATACATCTCGCGATGGTCCTTCACCGGGACGTAGCGGAGAACTGATACCGATCGGAGCCACGCTGTGAAGCCAAGCGGGCGGATTTTGTGGTTGCGGTCAACCTTGAACGAGTGCTAAGATCAGACTCGCGTGATGAAGCAGCACAGAATGCGTCTGGACCTCGAGGCAGATCCGCGTCCGTAAGTGAGAGGTGAGGATGTCCGCAGATCGTAATAGGAGCAAGCGTCGCCTCTGGGGCTCGATTGTAATCATCGCTGTCCTTCCGGCGGCAGCGTTCGCTATTGAAAAGCTGCAGCAGCCGCGACTAGATGGCCTGGCGATCCTCATAGTATTGATCGTAACCGCAATTGTCTTTCTGTTTCAGCTCAGAGAGGCGCAGCAGAGTCGAGAGTCTGCGGACGACGCGACTCGAATGGCTATGATGCCGCGGGTCACGCTGTTCATATCCGAGACTGGGAAGAAGTCTAGCGGGCAAGTAGATGTATCACTGGAATCACATACCGACGCCGAGTTGCTAGTGAGATTGGTCTTCGTCTCGTCCATTCCGATCAGGGAACACACCTGTCAATTCAAGACCGCAGACCCGTACGACCTCACCAAGTCATTCAGGATCCCCCCCAACGGCACTCTCCCGATTACGTCGCTTTCGTGGTTGAAGCTCCTCGCCGACCCGCAGGAACCTGCAACGGGTGAGGAGGTCCAGTGGTTCTTGCAGAATTGGCACAGAGGATCCCTTGAATTCCTGGTGACGGCCCATATCCAAGCTAGAAACACAACGACAGATGGGGACTGGTTCGCCCTGCCTCGGCAGACGTGGGTGTGCAACGCTGCCTCAAGAACCTGGAAGAAAATCCCGGAGGCCAGCGCACCCGCCGAGATGCGATGATCTCTTTGGGGCCTGCTCAGGATCCGCCTGAGGAGCCGCCCGTTGCGTGAGGGCTTCACCAAACGCTAACGCACCGGGCGGGTGGCCCGGACGTTCGTCCGGGTTTCTTAGAACCCTTCCCATACCTCAGAGGCCCCACGACGACAGCGGCGTCCGTCGCCGTTTGAAACGTCTCTCTGAGACCCGGACGAACGTCCGGGCCACCCCCATGAAGTGTCTTGAGCACGCCTGTTTTTGTCCGCCAGCGGCGGACCACGACTGGAGATCGCAGCCGCCCTTCCCTCACGCAATCGGAGAGGGCGCGCGCAAGGGCGGCTCGCCGGGAGGCTCGCCCTCCCGCCGCACGTACGAACAGACCCAGAAAACGTGATGCCGCCACCCGATCTCGGGCGGCGGCATCTCAGTAATCCGGGGTCGAAAGGGGCTCTACCCTTCCGCCTTCTTCTGCGCCGCCTGAATGAACGGCGTGAACAGATCGATCGGGACCGGGAAGACCAGGGTCGAGTTCTTCTCGGTCGCCACCTCGGTCAGTGTTTGCAGGAAGCGCAGTTGTATTCCGACCGGTGTCTTGCCGATGATCGCAGCGGCCGCGGCCAGCTTTTCGGAGGCCTGGAATTCACCTTCGGCGTGGATGATCTTGGCGCGCCGTTCGCGTTCGGCTTCCGCCTGCTTGGCGATCGCGCGCTGCATCTCAACCGGCAGGTCGACGTTCTTCACCTCGACGACCGAGACTTTGATTCCCCACGGTTCGGTTTGATCGTCGATGATCTTCTGCAGTTGCTGATTGATATGTTCGCGGTTGGAGAGGAGATCGTCGAGTTCGACCTGCCCTAAGACCGAACGCAGGGTGGTCTGGGCGATTTGCGAGGTGGCCATCAGGTAGTTCTCGACGTTGACGATCGCCTTGTTGGCGTCCATCACGCGGAAGTAGACGACCGCGTTGACCTTGATCGTGACGTTGTCCTTGGTGATCACATCCTGCGGCGGCACGTCGAAGACGATCGTGCGCAGGGTGACCCGCTGCATCTTATCGACGATCGGAATCAGGAAAATCAATCCCGGTCCCTTGGCGCCGATCAGACGTCCCAGACGGAAAATGACCCCGCGTTCGTACTCTTTGAGAATTCGTACCGCGTTGGCGAGAATGATCAACGCGACGATGATGATGGTGAGTGGTCCCATTGCCGGTATCATGTTTCCCCCGATCCTTTCACTGCTATCGTGATTTTGCGACGATTCCAATCCATTCCGTGACAACTGATGAACACACTGCAATCCCGTGCTACGCGACCGGCTCCACGATGAGTGCCATGCCTTCTTTGCGGACAATCCTCACCTTGGCGCCGGGGGCAATCGGCACGGCGCTCTGCGCCTGCCAGTATTCGCCGGCGACGTACACCATACCCTCGGCCTCGAACCCGTCTTTCGCCTTCCCGATCTGCCCGATCAGCCCCTCTGCACCGGTGGTGGGCGGCCGCAGCCGCACCCTCAGGGCCATCCACATCGCAAAGATGAAAAACGCTACGACGGCACCGATGACGGAGAGGATGACCGACAGCGATATCCGTGCGGCCGGATCAGGCGAATCGATCAGCATGAGCGAACCGATGAGCATGGCTATAGCACCCCCGACCGTCAACATTCCGTGGCTGACGATCTTGATTTCGAGAATGAACATGATAATGGCCAGAACGATCAGGGCGAGGCCGGCATAGTTGATCGGCAGCGTCTGCAACGAATAGAAACCGAGGATCAGGCAGATCGCCCCGACCACGCCCGGGAAGATGGAGCCGGGATTGTAGAGTTCCATCATGATCCCCAGCCAGCCAATCGACATCAGGATGTAGGCGATATTCGGGTTGGTGAGTACCGTGAGGACTTTCTCGCGCAACGAGGGTTCAATGCGCTCGACGCGCGCTCCAGCAGTCTGCATCGTCACTTCCCCGTGCGGCAGTTCCGCCGTGCGGCCGTCGAGGGAGTCCAATAGATCGGAGATATTGGCGGCGATGAAATCGACGACGTTGGAGTCGACCGCATCATCGGCGGTGATCGATTCTGACTCACGTACCGCGCGTTCGGCCCAATTGGCGTTGCGGCCGCGACGGCTCGCCAGGGCGCGGATATTGGCCGCGGCGTCGCTTTCGGCCTTGTGCGACATGGTCGAATCCATCTCGCCCTGCAGCATCACCGGATGCGCCGCGCCGGCATTGGTACCCGGCGCCATCACGGCAAAGTGGCCGGATACGAGAATAAACACACCTGCCGAGGTCGCGCTCGCCCCCGACGGGGCCACGTAGACCACCACGGGAACACTGGCGTTCATGATCGACTGAGTGATTTCCTTGGTCGTGCTGACCAGCCCGCCCGGGGTGTCGAGTTCGATAATGAGCACCTCGGCGCCCGACTCCTCGGCCTGCTCGATCGCATTGTCGACCATCATTGCCGTCACCGGTCCGATCGGACCGTCGATCGTGAGCACCGCGGCGGTTGTTGCGTAGGCCGACGACACGGACAAAAGAAGAGCGATCACGCCCGCCGTGACCACGACACCGGCTACCGCCATCCATCTCCGTAGCGGAGACATCCCTGAACGATACATCCTATTCGGCATCCGCATTGTAGCCTCCATCGTAAAGAACGCCACGGCGTTGCGCGGCGGTCAACATTAAACCGTACCCGGGTTGTCCGCCAGGGTCAGTCTGATTCACCGTAAACCACCTGCCCGTCGACGATCGTCGTGACGACACGGGTGGAGAAGATCTCACCGGGAGGGATCGTGAAGATATTGCGGTCCAGCACCACCAGATCGGCGATGAAGCCGGGGATGATCTTCCCGCGGCAATCGCTATCGCCGGTGGCGATTGCGGCGCCGGCGGTGAACCCCCAGACCGCCTCCCATACCGAAAGACGCTCCTGCGGGTACCATGAACCGCGCCGATCGTCCGGCCGGGCGCGATAGACCGCCGCGCCGATCCCGTCGAGGGGGCGCATCGGCTCAATCGGGACGTCGGACCCGAAAGCCAACGTCAGGCCGCTGTCCCAGAGCGAACGGAACGCGAAAGCCCGCCGCGCCCGCTTGCCCCAATGCTGGTCGGCGTAATCACGGTCGGTCAGCAGATGTGAGGGCTGCAAGGAGGCGACGATCCGGCGCCCGGCCAGACGTTTCAGGTCTTTCGGGGCCACCACTTGCAGGTGCTCGATACGCGGCGGGTGATTCTTCGGGAAACGGGATTCGTACTTGAGAAGAACATCGAGCGCCCGTCCAACCGCCGCATCGCCGATCGCGTGGATACAGACCGACAGACCATTACGCGTAGCCGTCCGTACCGCGCGGTCCAGAGCATCGGGTTCGAGCCGTCCAATCCCGCGCGTCGCGCGGTTGCTCGTGTACGGGGAATACATGAGGGCGGTCTGCGACCCCAGGGCGCCGTCGAGGAATATCTTCACGCCGCCGATCTTGATCCAGGCGTCGCCCAGTCCGGTCCGCAGGCCCAGAGCGACCGCGTTGTCCAACTCGGCCAGGGGGATCGACTTCCAGACGCGGAGGCTGAGCTTCCCCTTTTCCCGGAGGCCGGTGAACCCTGCCAGCGTGGCCGGAGCACCCATATCGCAGATCGCCGCCACACCGACCTCATGCGCCTTCTTCTGGGCATCGTCGAGGAGACGTTCACGCTTCGCCCCCGACGGCTCCGGGATGCGGTCCCACACCAGTTCGGAAGCGGCTTCAAGCAGGATCCCGGTCGGCTCACCGTCGGTACCGTGCACGATCTCGCCGCCCGGCGGGTTCGGGGTCCGGCCGTCGATCCGACAGCGGCGCAGCGCTTGGGTGTTCACCCAGGCGACGTGCTGGTCGTGGCTCCAGATCATGACGGGTCGGTTCGAGACGATGCGGTCGAGATCGTGACGTGACGGGCGGCGTCCCTTCCAGAGATTGACATCGAAACCGTGACCGACGACCCAGCCTTTCTCCCCGCGCTGTGTGGCCAGGTATTTCCGGATGCGCGCGAGGGCGGCCTGTAGCGACGGGACGCCGCGCAGATCGATTTCCGACAGCGACTGCGCGAAAACCAGGAAATGGGTGTGGGAGTCGGTGAAGGCCGGAAGTAGGAGCTGTCCCTTCAGATCGATCGTGCGGGCCTGGCCATACGCCGTCGGCGCCGAGCCGTTCCGCCCGACCCAGACAATCCGGCCGCCGCAGACCACGACTTCGCCGACGACCGGCACCTCCGTATCCATCGTGACGATCGGTCCGCCGCTGATTCGGAGTGTCTTCTCTTTGCGTCGCATGTTCGGCCTCTATCGGACAACCCGTTTCGTAATCTACTTCGTGTTATGCCAGCACCCGCACGTCACCTTCGCGGCGCGTGACTCCTTCGCGATCGAGGGCTTCGCCGATCGGCACGGCATATTTGCGTGTGGTCCCGAGCAGATCGCGCAATTGGCTGGCGGTCAGCGAGGGCTGTTCCTTCAGCGCCGATATGACTTTGGCGCGAATCTCAGCGAATGTCTCGACCGGGAAAATGAGCCCGTCACCGATCGGACGGATCCGGGCGGTGGTAATCCAGTACTGAACGATCGCCCGCGCGTGCGGCGATGTGCTTTCGAGTTCATCGCGTGTCGGCGGCTGCACGCCACCGGCGATCAGTCTACCCCAAAGTTCGCCCTCGACCGCCTGCCATTCGGCGGGGAGCTGCGGCGCATGATCGCTGAGGTGATAGGCCTCTCCGGTTCGGGAGATGATGCCGTCGGCAATCAGCCTCTCGGCAACCGCTGGGAGCGGATCGGCGGGAACACGTCCGCGGATGCCCCACTCGGCGAGATTCAAACCGTGGGCAAACGGCTGCTTCGTGTGTGCCGCCTTG
>DATKYL010000136.1:0-22130 GCA_035528515.1 Acidobacteriota bacterium
CGCGGGGTTTGTTGTTTCGAACGTCGCCCGTGCTCATCGATCGCCTTCCCTGAATCATCGGGTGCTTAAGACAGCGTTGATCAACCGTCACGACCCAAAGAACCGCGCCATCCGTGCCGACCCACCGGGCCGTGCTCTCCCTGAACACAATTACGGATGTGTTGTCCGAAAAATCGTCGCTCGAAGGATTGAAAAGGGGATTAGTCCCTTCGGCGGAGGCGTCACCCGGAGGAAGGGCCGTGTTCCGTACGGCCGTCGGCCTCGCTACCGGTAGGCACGTGACTGGGCAGGTCCGGGCGGATCAGGATGGCGAGTCCGTCCAGGATGATGTGGACGTGGCTTCTGACCGTAGGGACGCATGGGAAGTGAATTGCCCGCGCCATGCCAATCTCGCACCTAATTCTTCGCGGGGATTACTCCGTTCCTGACCAGGGCATCAGTGATCCCCTTGACGACTCGGTTCCGCCGGTCGACATCATCGCTGGAGACCGGGTCCAGCGCTTCGCTGGTCGCGGTCCACACCAGGGCTCCCTTACCCGTCGTGTTCCACACCTCGATCTTATGCCTCACGACCTTTTGCGTTTCCGTGTAGCCCGGAGTGTAGACTTCCTTGTAGTAATTGTAATACCGGTGTGACCAGGGATCGTAGAGAGTGACAAGCGAATCGGTAGTGTATCCCGAAACGTCTTGTGTCAGGGTCCTGGATGGCAGCTTGACGGTGGCGATGCAGCCGTCGTAGCTGTGCTCGCGCACTGCCGCAATGATCCCATTAGTGTCGGGCAGTTCGTTCGGGAAGAGTTGGTAGGAGGGTGTCGCCGTAACGCCGCGCTCGCGGAGGGCATCGGCAAATGTGTCCTCCCACAGGCGACGTTTGGCGACGTCAGGCTGCATCGAGACAACGAGGATGTTCCTCATCGGGTTCGCGGCATACTGCGGATCCATCCAGACATTCACGAGTCCGGAAGAGGCGCAACCGGACACGCCTGCAGCGACAATACAGGCAAGAATACTGATCCGGAGCGATTGTTGGCGTACTAAGTAACGACCCATGTCATACTCCTCCTCCGGCTGTGCGTCGTCAGACGTCACAGTGTGTCAATACGAATGAGGCAGGCAGCCCGGACCAAGGTCACGGCCACCCGGCCCAGCCGTTTGTTGGAATCACTCTTCGGGTACGTTCCTTCATTGCATTGCCAAATGTGTCGTATGCTTCCGTGATATCAGTCAACGCAAGGTGGCGCGTAATGAGCCGCTTCGGCCGGACCTTGCCTGACACCACTGTTTTCAGGAGCATCGGAATCGTCACTGTGTCTCGAAGGGAGTTCCTCCAATCGCTCCATTCTTGGCTGACGTCGAAACGCTTATCCTTACATCAGGTACAGCAGAACACCGACGTTGAGCGAGTACGAATCCGCATCGACCTTGCCGATGCTGGAGGGAATGTCGTCGAATTCGTAATCGATGAATTGCCAGCGAATATCGCCGGTGAGTTTCAACTTTGGCGCAACCGGCAGCTCCACTCCGGCGCCAAACTGATACCCCAGTGCGCTCTGTGTGTCGTCGTCATAAGCTGAGTTGGCCGGGAAGTCGAGCGTGGTGTTGTACCATGCCAGCCCTGCCAGCGCATAGATTGACGGAATGGGGTAGACCAGGAGACTGACTGAGACCGGCCATGATTTCAATTCGATGTCGTTTCCCAGTTCTTCGTTGCGATAGTCGATCGCGCCCTCAACACCGATCACGGCACCGCGAAGACGCACCTGCGCACCCAGCATGCTCGAGTTATCATCGGTGCTTTGGCTGTGAATGACACTGTAATGCGCCCCCAGGCCGAGCCCCGCTCCACTTGCATGGCCTCCCCATAACAATGCGAATAGTCCAACTAGCAGGCTTGTAGTTTTCCGTGCCATGGTGATCTCCTCCCAATTCTGGTTTATGGTGCGGCGGTCCTGGTCTCTGCGCGATCCGGGGTGTACTCCTTCGATGGCACATTGACTGCCGTGATCAGGTGAGTGAACTCATTGATTTTGCCCAGTGACTGCCTGGTGCGCATGCGGTTCTGCGTTTTCGCCTTGCTTAGTTGCCCGATGCACTTCCCCATCTTGTCGTACGTCCTTTGCCATGACAGACGCTCCTGGTGTGAGTCCTGCACCGATTCCCGGCGGCAGCGGTTCGTTGCCGGAATCGACGATCCCACCCGTGCCACGGGAGCGGACACTCTCCTGGGCCAGCACGACCGATCGTACTGATCTCGTTTTTTCCGGGAGGGCCTTGCCACCGCCACTGATGCCCTGGGCCGGGCCCTCCCTAAACACAACTACGCGTGGGCGGTCCGAAATATACTCGCTCGATGGATTGAAAAAGGGAGTAGTCCCTTTGGTGTAAGGGCTTACGCGCGGGGAAAACTGTCTTAGGAAGATCCGCTTGCCTTGTCACTCTTGAGCATGTGGTGGGCCAGTTCAAGGCGCGTGTGCAGAGCGAGTTTCTCGAGAATGTTGTGGACGTGGCTCTTGACCGTGTGGACGGCGATGAACAACTTGGCGGCGATCTCCTTGTTGCTCCTCCCCTGCGCAATCTGAGAGATCACTTCCTGCTCACACTTGGTCAGGCGGACGGATTTCACGATCTGATCAGGATTCCCACTCCGGATGGCATGCTCGACGATCTGAGAGAAAAGAGACCCCGTCAAGGGGGGGGGAGAACCTTGATCCCTTTGGCGACCGAGCGGATGGTGTGCAGGAAGTCGTCGAGGGTCGCGTCTTTGAGAATGAAGCCCGCGACGCCCTCTTTCACGAATTCGGCGACATCGGCGTGCGCCGGGATCAGATCCATCACGATCACTTCTGTCTTTGGGAAGTCTTTGCGCATCGACTGGACGATCTTGATGCTGCTCATGTTCCTCAGGCCGAGATCAAGGAGGACAACGTGCGGTTTGAACGCCCGGGCCTTCGCCAGCGCATCGCCGTTCGTGCCACCCACTGAGACCGCTTTGATGTCCGGCTGTGCGTTCAATATCGCGGTTGCACCTTCGCGCAACAGGCGATTGTCTTCAATTAGTAAAACCCTAATCGTCGCCATGACATTCGACCCTCACCAATTCACAAGAAGATCGAAATCTGACACGCCCCCCGTTGAGGCGGTTCTGTCTGACGGCCGTTCAACCCTTGAACCGCCTTTACCACAAGGATAATGGGTGGTCGGTTTGCAGGCAACAGGTCATCACAAGCCCAAACTGGCTCCAAAATGGACCACTACCGGATGAGCCAATCCCGGCTAAGTTCTTGCCGGAATTGCCGTTTGGCGTCTGGCGTTACCTGCTGGTCGGGTATCGGAGATCGCTCATAACCTCCCGCCGCAGACCAACAGCCGCGCAATCATACTTCCGGGTCACGCAGGCCACCCTCCTAGACGCAACTGACCAGGATCAGTTGCACACAGTCACGGGCACTCGGCGGCGGGACAGATTCCGGCCGGGGTCCACCCGCGGATCCTCAGCCGTGCGGAGTCCGGCATTACCAATGAATTCCATGACCATGCTTCTCCTACATTTCACCAGCGGGGTCTGGAGAAGCGTTCGTGGACGTGGGTAGCTTTGCGACGGCTCGTTCCATCTCGGGATCAGGTTCCCATGGACCTTCGAGCCAGCAAACAGCATCAACCGCGCGTGTCGGATCTTTGAGGTTGATTCCAAGACCGACCGCCTGGTTCTCTCGTTCGCGGTACTTGATCACCCCTGTGTGGAAAGCAAGTCCCTTCGCGAAAGCCTGCTCCTCCATTCCATTGTGGGCGATTATCACGAACGCCGTACCAGAATTCTTGAAAGTAATCCATGCCATCTTCCCGTGCGGAAGAACCTTCTTCCTCAGGTCTCGGAAGGCCCGGTCAATGTCCTCCAGAGCGCTGTTCGGAAGATCCAGGAGTGAGAACGCGGCCCAGATAGCTCCGTCATCCCCCCGTCTTCGCAATTCATCCAGAATTCTGGAGACCGTGTCCGGGATTTTCAGCTCAATCTCCGGCTTTTCCCCTGGGCCACCTTGTTCGACCTGGTACCACTGATTGAATCGATCACCGGTCCACGCAATCCAGAGATTGTCGAACTCAGTCTCCCCATTGGCAGATGGTTGCTCCCAGAGATGGGTAGGGTGAAGTCGAATATCCAGATAGCACCCAAACAACTCAAGCTCGTCACCGGTGATACGCTTGGAGAGGTGCTCTATGTCAAGCCGACGCTTCACGTAATGCATGAAAGCTTCTGGGATGCCGATGAATCGCGTGATCACGTCCAAGTCAGCCAAGCTGACCGACCACGGGTATGCCTGATCCTTGAACAATCCGATCTTGCGCAATGCCGCAAGATGCGTCGTGAGGCCGGCAAAGTGATGAAGGGTGACGGAAATGGGGAGGATTCTGGAGAGACGGTTCTTGTCTATGCTAAGCGTCCTCGACGTAGAGCGTTCTCTCAGCACAGGCAGCTTGTCGGAATCGATGTACCTGATCACTCTTCGTGCCTGATCAAATGCATGCTCAATGTTCTTGTCCAAATCCTGGCGCAGTCTATGAAGATCCCCCATCCGAGATGACGGGCGAAGTTGGCCCCCTTTGACTTCCAGGACAATCAGAATTGGGCCCCATTTAACGGCGACGTCCAACTCAGCTTCGCCGCCTGCGTGATCCGGATCAGGGTATGTCAAGGAATGATAGACACTATCTTTCGGGAAGACGCGTGTAACGTAGTTAATCACCTCGCGCTCCATCCAAGCTGCGAGGTGATGGGCGTACCTGTCCCGGAACCCATCGTCGGAACGGGCCACCTGATCGAAAGAGCTGAATAGTGCGTCATTGATTGACGACAGATTGTCAAGTGTGATTCTGCCATCGCTCAAGCAGTAGAGCGGAGTAAACTGGACATCCGAGTGCGAATCCATCGTCGCTCTCGTTGAAGCGGTCAATCCAATGAGAACTCTCAAGGAGGACCACTCTGCTTCCTGTAGTCCCTGGATTCTGCCCTGCATCTCCGAGAACGACGCTGCACAATCGGCGGCGACGTCTTCCACGAGCTCACGAATCACGGCATCGGAAGGCTGTTCCCTATTTAGACGCACTCCGAGAACGTGCTGGACCTTCTCCGAAAGCAGGTCCGCAACTGCCTCAACGATTAGGAGTGCTCTTGTGGGTGCGATTCCGAGCCTTCTCTGGAACCACGAGTCAAATGGCGCCTGCAGGTTCGCGATCTGGTGTTTTGTCTGGTCGGCGTACGCGTGCCCACGAACGTACTCAGCATTCAATCGCATGTGAACCGCGATGTCCGCATTCTCTCGCGCCTCTTCTTCAGCGTTGAACGCAGCCATCATTCCTCGCAAACCATCGATCTTCTCAATTAGGCCATACAACGCCCATATCTGCTTCCGATCGCGGGATCTCGATTTGCTGAAATGCGGGTACAGGCAATGTGCCGCGAGTTCAACCAGAGAAGGGTTCGACTCATGCCCAGGATCCAGTTGTGCAAATGCGCCGTGGACAACATGCATTGCCAAGAAAAACTGGAAGGCATACTCTGCATCGACGGCAGAAGCGATGGAGTCGATTTCCCGCACCAAAGCCGCATGCTCCAGATTGAGACGTTCGCGGGGGTTGTCCGAGGAAGAGGGAGAATCGGGTGACGCATTGCGGCTCAAGGGAATCCTCATCTGACAGGCGCGTGGCTTTCACATGTCGTAGCGGGTCTAGTCGGCCTCCGGCCGACAGCAATCACAGATTGTTGCCACACATTCGAACGTCCGGGTCACTCAGGACACCCTCTTGGCCACAACTGACCAAGGTCAGTCGCACACACTCACGGGCACACGGGCACACGGGCACACGGGCACACGGGCACACATCTGGGTCACACAGGCTACCCGCCCATGCTCGTATTCCGCAACATGCAGACGGGTTTTGTGAGCAATGTACACCAGCCTACGTGAACAGAGACTGTTGTCCCTTATCATTCTCTGAAAGAGTCTGTCTGCTGGGGTTGACGGGCTCTTCGTTTGGAAGTGCAACCCCTAGCTTCTCGCCCAGTTGATCAATGAAGCCCCTCTGACCTTTCAGGATTTTGACCATGGCCTCACCAAGCGTGAACCATCCGGCGCGATCAACCTCAGGGAATTCCTGTATCTTGCCTGATTTGGGCGGCCACTCCAACGTGAAAGTATTGCTCTTGATGCCTGCAGCGTCCACCTCGGCTTCAACCGCCCAGGCATGGACAATCTTCCTACTTGCCTGCTTTATTGGGGCGAGGGCTATGAACTCTCCACTCACTTCTTGACCTGTCTCCTCCTTAAACTCCCTCTTCGCTGCTGTCAGTCCGTCTTCGTCCTCGTCAAATTCTCCCTTTGGAATAGACCACGCCCCGTCGTCTTTTCTGGCGTAGAACGGCCCGCCTGGATGCACTAAGAACACCTGCGTAGACTGACTTCTGCCTCGATAGAGTAGCAAACCAGCGCTTTGTTTTGGCATCGTGGGTTGTCCCTTCGCAACAATGCTTGGTGAAACAATACAGGGCCTCGACGCTCTCAGTTGACGATTGAGTTCCCTTCTTGCAGCAGAGCATCGTAGCTTCTTGCAAGCGTCTCATACAGTCCACTGGGCGCACCAGGAGTTACCTCGAACCCAAGGCTCTTACTCAGTGGTACACGATGTGGCTTGGTCTCGATTTGAATACGTCCCTTGTCAGTAAGATGATCAATGAGGATCCCACTGCCAAAAGGGATAGAGTTGTGAACACGGATATCGAACCGCTTCTTCGCGTTTGCAGCCAGCCCGTCCCTGAATTTCTTCAGCATATCGAGTCGCTCTCGAATGTTCTGTGCCAAGGTCTCGGGTGTTGTGTCAAGTGCACGCGCCATCACAGACATTAGATCGGATTCCCCAGGATTAAGTAGAGAAAGTGTGACGGTGTACTTGTCGTGTGCATCCTTCATCTTTGTTGCGATCACATCACAAAGACCGTCGTATGGAACACCAGTCATTAGGTTCACGCTGACCATGATCAGCGAATGCTCAGCAAGGGATACGTATTTGTCAATTGAAGAGCACTCTTCGCGCCAAATCTTATAGTACTCCCGTGATGGATAGAACGCGGTGAGGCCACTGGCTTCCGCGAACTCGTTCGGATCGACAGGCTTGATCGCAGTGTCGGCTTGCTGGAATTGAGGTACTTCTTCCGCCACAGGGGACTTGAGCAGTGCTTTCACCGCCGGTGCCGTGGTATCTGCCTGCTCATCTGCATGGGGCGGCAATTCCGAGAGTGCTCTATTTACATCATCAAGTGGAATTGGCGCCCCGAGGTCACAACTGATTCTAATGACGTTGTTGGGGCCGAGAAGCTTAACGGCACATTCATCCGCGAAGCTGACTTGCGAGGCGAACATCATCTCAAAGATCGTTTGGACTGCGTTGATGCTGACGGGTCTCAGTTTGATGAGGTGATCCCTGAGACTGCCTTCCGGGAAGTCTCCGGTGCCAATCGTGAGAAGGCGCATTTGATCATATGGAACCTGCGCGAATAAGTGGGCATAGATGACTGCAACTGTAGCTGGGGAGTTGGCCCACAGGCCACCGTCCACGAAGCTCCGCGCATCACCTGTCGGCGAAACCGGATCAAAGTAGGTCGGCGCTGCCGCACTTGCAAGAGCAACATCAACCGCGGCCAACTTTGAATCCACCACTCCACAACCGGGCAGTGTTGAGAACACTTTCGAGCTGAAACTCTCGACCGATGTCGCCGTTATGAGGATTCTCGTTTCGATATCGCCAAGAGTCATCGCTCCGAGGATTTCGTTCAAAGGTTCACGGAGTTTCGCGTTGTCATATCGGGGACCCTCCCGAATTCCGGTAAGAAAGCGAGGTGAAAAGATAATGGGCGCGTGGTGCCGGTAGAGATTTACGAGGACTTTAGGGCTAGAACCAGATGCAATCACCAAGGCGTTAATTGCACCTGTAGAGGTTCCTGCGATCAGATCGAAATGCCTATGTATTGGCGCTCCAAGATGCTCTTCGAGCTTCTCCAAGTATTTCGCTTGGAACAGCCCCCGAACTCCCCCACCGCTGAGCGCGAGGATTCGGAACACCGGTGCGGTTGATTCAGCCTGGGCCATTTGGAATATCCCTCTCATTTCCTCAAAATGCCCCTTACTGACAGTTCCATCCAATCAATGTACTTGTCAAACCATCAAATCGCCGTCACTTCGGATCACTTTCTAACATTTATCCAGCAGAATAAGCCTGAACGGGCCCGGAGTGCTACATCACCAGACATGTCGATCCCTGCTAACTCATTGCCAGCATTGCCCTTTGGTGTCCGGCATCACCTCCTCGCCAGATGTCAGGGACTGCCGCCCCCCCCGCAACAAACCCGCAACAACACCCCCATCCCTCCAGTAAACCCCTATTAGCCACCGGCGTACCATGTTGAAGCCGAGCATCCACCCATGATCATCCGCCACCCATTCCTGCGCGCCATGCTGATCTTCCTCGGGTCGTGGGTCGTGGCAGTGGTTGTGCTTCTTGGTTTGTACTTCGCCTGGCTGCGTGACTGGCAGATGAACTGGGGTGCCTCCTCGGACGAAGTCGCCCGCGTTATGCCCGGCGACGAGTTGTTCGACGATCCCACTTTCAATGCCACCCGTGCGGTGGAGATCGCCGCGCCGCCGGAGGCGATCTGGCCGTGGCTGGTTCAGATCGGATACAAGCGCGCCGGCTTCTACGCGTTCGACCGTCTCGACAACGCCGGCATCCCCAGCGCGGAGCGTATCCTGCCCGAATTCCAGGACCTCAAAGTCGGCGATTCGATATCCCTCGGCGGTATCTACGTGAACGTGCGGGAAATGATCCCTGACAGCCTGATGTTGTGGGTCTTCCTGCCCAACGAGGGCCCGTGGAATGGCGCGACCTGGTCGTGGGGACTCTATCGCGTCGACGACCGGCACACGCGTCTGGTCGCGCGTCTGCGGCAGGACTACGCGCTCACCTCTTTGCCGGAGACGATCCGCTGGGGACTGCTCGACGCCACCGAGATTTTCATGATGCGAACATGCCTGCTCGGGGTCAAACATCGTGTCGAAGGCGGCACTTGAACCGGAGCATGACACACGGGCCGCGAACGGTCCGGTGAAACCGGCGACGTACGCGAGCACCGATTGTCATGACGACAAAAGACAGCACAGCACCAATTGACATACGCGTCAAGACGGCCCGCTGGCTTTTTTATCTCAGCCTGGTGCAGGTTGTCGGGTTCTTCGTTGTTCCCGGGTTCATATTCCCGGTGAAATATCTGCTCTATCTCGAGATCCTGGCCGCCCTGACACTCGGTGTGTTCATTGCGCTCTTCTTCCTGGCGGTGAATGCGTGGTGTCTTCTCATCGACCGGAAGCGATCGGTGCTCTACACGACGATGATCGCGATCAGCGGCGGCTGGATCGCTTGGGCGATCATCTCGTGGCTCTTCATCGAGCACATGGACTATCTGCTGAAATAGCGCCGGGCACGGGCGGAGGCCCTCCGCCGACCCCGGATGACATCCCATGATAAGCCGGAAGCGAGCAGGGTCCCGTGAGAGCAGGTTTCACACTGAAACCGGGATCTCAGCCCCCCCACCCCCCTAATCCCCGGGAACTCCCAGGCCGAAAATTCAGTATATTGGAGCACCCCGCGGCCTGAGGATGGTTTCGGGATTGAGACTTTGCGATGAAGCACATAGCCCGAAAATGTGGACTCCTGGTTCTCCTGTCGGCGTGGACCCTCTGGGTGCAGGCCGCCGGCGCGGTCCCAAAGGTCCTGTGCTTCAGCGGTGAGGATCAGGTTCGCCTCGAAACATCGGTGAACGGCAGTTGCCGCACAGAGGCATCCGCGACCACGCATGAGAACACCGCGGCCGACCAGAGCACGTGCGGCGACTGCGCGGATTTGGCGCTCGTACTCGATGTGTCCAGGCAGCGCACGGACACCCCGGAACTCGCCGCGACGAGTCCCGAATCAAGTCTTGATCCACCCGACTTTACTGCAGCCTCGGATCCCGGCAGGGATGATCTCTTGCGATCCCGTCAGTTTCTGCGACAGCGAACTCTTCCTCACCATCCGCATCTATCGCGTTCGGGCTCGCTCCCGCTGATCTGTTGATCCTCTCTCTTCTTTTCCGCCAAACCTAATCGCGCGCCCCGAGTCTTTCGGGCGTGCTGCTTCGCCGAATGCAGTGTCTTGGGACCAGTCGGTCCCCGGCGTCATGTTGGAGCGAAATATGAAAATGAAACTGATCATTGTAACGGCCGTCGGCTGCGCAATGAGTGTGCTGAGTTCCTCCCGAACCGCGGAGGCACAACCGCCGCCTCATCGGGAGCAGTCGCCGGACGCGGCGATCGCGCTGACACTCACTGAAGCGGTCGCCCGCACCCTGGCGCACAATCCCGATCTCAAGATCGCGGCCCAGGACATCCGTATCGCCGAGGCCGATGTGCGTCAGGCGCGGGTTATCCCCAACCCGGAAATCGAATGGGAAGGCGAGGATATCTCGGGCTCGATGGGGGGCTTGGGCAGCTCCGCGCATACGATCGTCCTCTCTCAGACGATCGAGCTGGGCGGTAAACGGTCGTCGCGGACGAGGCAGGCCGAGTCGCATGTCACGGTGGCCGAGGCCGACTTTGAGGCGGCGCACCTCGACGTTCTGGCGGAACTCGCCGCGCGCTTCACGCGGGCACTGGTGGCGCAACAGCGCGTGGAACTGCGGATCGCCGGCATTCGTCTCGCCGAGGAACTGAGAGACGCGGCCCGCGAGAAAGTCGCGGTAGGCGCCACCGCCACGGTGGAAGCGATTCGCGCCGATGTAGCGCTTTCGAATGCCCGCATCGACTCGGCGCGCGGCTGGTCCGAGGCGACAAACGCGAGAAGGCAATTGGCCGCCATGTGGGGCGGCACCGAGCCGGACTTCGATTCGGTTACCGGCGATCTGCCGACATGTGCGCCGCCGCCGGACGTCTCGGTACTCTTACGCGCCGGGGATGAGACCCCACGCGTGCGCCACTGGTCGGCCGCGATGCAACGCGCCCAAAACAATCTGGCGGCGGAACGTGCATCCGCAGTACCCGACATCACGATCTCGGCAGGCCCACGGTTCTTCGCCGAAAACGGCAACCGCACCTTTGTGTTCGGACTGTCGCTGCCGATCCCGCTGTTCAACCGCAACCAGGGGGCCGTCGTCGGTGCCCGACGGAAGATCGAGCAGGCCGAGTGGCAGTACGATGCCGCTCGGACGCAATGGCGATCCGATCTGCTGACCACCCACGAAGAGATGACGGCGGCCTACAACGAAGCGACGACGATCGCCGAGCAGGTCATCCCTCAGGCCGAAGCGGCCTTCATCGAAATTCAACGCGGTTATCGGCAGGGACGGTTCGGTTATCTCGATCTCTTGGCCGCTGAACAGGATCTGATCGCGGCACGGGAACGGTTGCTCGATGCGCACGGTGACTATCTCATGCGACGGATCGCCATCGAGTGTCTGATCGGACAAACCATTGATGACATTGGAGAGCACGATGATCGGTAAATTCCGGATAAGAGAGTGGATCATACGACCTGCCGCCGGTGTGGCCTTGGCATGTGGGATTATGCTCGCAGGCCTGCTGGTTCCCGCCCTCGCTCAGGATGTGAGCGAGGATGAGCACAACCACTCGCAGGAAGCCGCGCCGGTCGCTGAAGAGCCGGAGGATCACGAATCGGACGAGCAGGACGGCCATGACGAGGGACTGATCGAGCTGACCGCGGAAGCGATACGAATGGCGGAAATACGGCTCGCTCGGGTCAGCCCGGGGCGCATCGGCACATCGATCCATGTGCCCGGTGAAGTCGGCTTCGATGAGGATCGGCTGGTGCATGTGGTGCCCCGCTTCGCGGGCGTCGCCAAAGATGCCCGCTACCGTGTCGGGGATCAGGTTCATCCCGGTGATGTCCTCGCGGTTGTGGAGAGCAACGCAAGCATGAGCACCTATGCAATCACGGCGCCGATTGCGGGCTGGATCATCGAACGGCACGTGACGCCCGGTGAGTTCGTCACGGAAGAGAACTCCATCTACATGATCGCCGACCTGTCCCGGGTGTGGGTTAACCTGGCAGTGTATCCCAAGGACGCCGATAAGATCGCGCCGGGGCAGACAGTTGCTCTCCGCGCGATTGGCTCAGACATCCAGACGGAAGGGACGATCGAGTATTTGACGCCTGTTCTCGATGCCCGGACGAGAAGCATGACCGCCCGGATCGTTCTTCCCAATCCCAACAACACGTGGCGTCCCGGGACGTTCGTCCACGCCGACGTCGTCGCGAGTCGCGGTGATGAACGACTGCTCGTGGAAAAGGACGCGGTTCAAATCCTCGACGATGAGCACATCGTCTTCGTTCCGGAGGGCCCCGTGCGTTTCAGGCCGGTTCACGTCAGCATCGGGGAGAGTGACTCCCGCTTTGTCGAAATCCTCGCCGGGCTTGAACAGGGGATGGAATACGTCGCCGCGGGTGCGTTCGAGCTGAAAGCCAAAATCGTGACCAGTGCGCTCGGCGGACACGCCGGCCATGGCCATTAGGAAGGTCTTGTGTCATGAGCCGACTCTTGGAATACGCACTCAGAAACCGACTCCTCGTCGTGATTATCCTGATTGGGGTCATCGCAGCGGGGGTTTACCAGTACAGTCGCCTGCCCACCGACGCGTTCCCCGACATTTCGCCGGTCATGGTACCGGTGTTTGCCGAGGCGCATGGCATGGCTCCCGAGGAGATCGAGCGACTGATCACGTTCCCGATCGAGTCCGCGATGAACGGACTCCCGGGAGTGAGACTGATCAAGTCCACGTCGGCGTTCGGCATGGCCGTCGTGTATGTCTATTTCGACGATGACGTCGACATCTATTTCGCCCGGCAGATCGTCGCCGAACGACTCGCGAGCGCATCGGCGGATCTTCCCGAGATGCACGATCCGCCGGGACTGGGACCGATCTCGACGGGCTTGGGTGAAGTACTCATGTACTATCTGACCGCCGACAGCGCAGTGGACACCGAGGGCAAACCGCTCGACACCTATCTGCGTGAGATCAATGACTGGGTGATCAAGTATCAGCTGCAGACCGTCCCCGGTGTCACCAAGATTCTCTCGATGGGCGGACATGTTCTGCAATATCAGATCAAGCTCAATCCCTATGCCCTGAGCAAGTTCGGACTGGTCCTGGACGATGTAGTCGGCGCGATCACGAGCAACAATCGCAGCGCCGGCGGACAGTTTCTCGTTTTGGGATCCGAAGAGTATCTCGTGAGGGGAATCGGCCTGATCGAGAAAGTCGACGATCTTCGCAACCTTCAGCTCAAAGTCGTCGCGGGGACCGCCGTGCGTCTGGGTGATGTGGCCCAGGTGGAATACGGCCAGGAGATCAGACGCGGCGTGGTTACCAGAAACGGCACCGAGGAGATTGTCGCCGGGATCGTCATGAAACTCTACGGCGAGAATACGTCCGAGGTGATCGCGCGTCTGGAAAACCGCTTCCCTGAAGTGCAGGCTTCACTCCCGGAAGGCGTGAAGCTGGTGCCGTATTACAACCAGAGCACCCTGGTCAACAACGCGGTGCACACCGTGCGCCGGGCCCTCTTCCAGGGCGCCTTTCTGGTGATCCTGATTCTCGTCCTGTTCCTGGGCAATGCCCGTAGTGCCTTTATTGTCGCCCTCGCCCTCCCGGTATGCGCCCTCGTGGCCGCAATCTGCATGGGCGCCGCAGGGCTGTCGGCCAACCTGATGTCATTGGGAGGAATCGCGATTGCGATCGGGATGCTCGGCGATGCATCGATTGTCACCGTCGAAAACATCAGCCGGCATCTTGCGGATGAGAAAAACAAGAATCGCCGCAAGGGCGCAATCATCCTCTCCGCCTGCCGCGAGGTGGCACGTCCCATCATCTTCTCTGTGACGATCATCATTATCGTCTTCCTGCCGCTCTTTACCCTGGAGGGGGTGGAAGGAAAAATGTTCTCACCGATGGCCTTTACGATCACCTTCGCGCTTTTGGGCTCGCTCCTGGCCGCACTCGTCTTCTCGCCGGTGCTGTCCTCATTTCTCCTCAGGCATCGACCCCAGCGAGAGTTCTTCCTGCCGGCGCTTCTCAAACGTGCCTACCACGCGCACCTGCGTTGGATGTTACGCCGCAAGTGGATCGTTATTCTCGGCACGGCCGTCGCCTTCGCCGGATCGATCGCGCTCATCCCGTCTTTGGGTACCGAGTTCATTCCGACGCTCGAAGAAGGGGTCATCCAGATCAACGTGACGATGGCACCCTCCATCTCCCTGGAAAAGGCAACCGAGACGATTACCCGGTTCGAACGGCTGATCAACGAACTCGATGAAGTCGAGCAGACAATCGCAAAGATCGGCCGTCCCGAGGCGGGGAGTCATCCGCACCCGGTGAACTTTGCCAACATCCAGTTGATGCTGACGCCGGAGTCGGAATGGACCGAGCACGAATCCAAAGCCGACCTGGTGGAAACCCTCAACGCCCGCCTTTCGCAGTATCCGGGGGTCCAGCTCAACTTCACCCAGCCGATTCAGAATCTCTTCGACGAATTGCTGTCCGGTGTGCGCACACAACTCGCGATCAAGTTGTACGGTGACGATCTGACGGTGCTGCGCACCAAGGCCGAGGAGATTGAACGCGTGATTACTCCCGTGTCCGGTCTCGTGGACCTGTCAACCGAGCAGAGTTTCGGGCAGCCACAAGTGCAGATTATCGCCGACCGCGACGCCTGTGCGCATTATGGTGTCAATGTCTCGGACATTCTCGAGATTGTCGAGCTCGCCATCGGCGGCGAGGTGGTCGATCAGGTGTACTTGAACACGCGACGGTTTGGCATTCACGTGCGCTTCGACAAACCGTATCGAGATGATCCCAAGGCGATCGAGGATCTGCTGGTTCATTCATCGACCGGTATGCTGATGCCGTTGTCGCAGGTGGCGGAGGTCCGGACCGTGGTCGGCCCGATCCAGATCAATCGCGAGAAGAACCAGCGGCGATGGGTGATATCCGCCAACGTCCGCGGTCGCGACATGGGGAGCGTCGTCGGTGACATCCAGAGATTGGTGCGCAGCAATGTCAAGCTGCCTCCCGGTTACTACCTGGAATACGGCGGACAATTCGAGAATCAGCAGCGCGCGATGAAAACGCTCGGGATCATCGTGCCGGTCACGCTGGCGCTGATCTTCCTGCTGCTTTACATGTCGCTGAATTCGCTGCGCAGCGCATCACTGATCTTCATCAATGTGCCGCTGGCGCTGATCGGCGGTGTTCTCGGACTATATCTCACCGGCGAGTACCTGTCCGTGCCCGCGTCCGTAGGATTCATCGCGCTGTTCGGTATCGCCGTCCAGAATGGACTCGTCCTGGTGTCGTACATGAATCAGTTGCGCAACGAGGGGATGCCGGTATCCGAGGTGGTGACACAAGCATGCCTCCTGCGCCTGAGGCCGGTATTGATGACCGCCCTGACCACGATCCTCGGTCTGGTACCGCTGCTCCTGTCACGAGGAATGGGTTCGGAGGTCCAACGACCGCTGGCGGTCGTAGTGGTCTTCGGTTTGTTGTCGTCAACCTTCCTGACGTTGGTTCTGATCCCGGTTCTCTACAAGTGGTTTGCGCCGCCGGTGGTCCGGGATGGTCAGATCAGGTGAGGATTACAGCCTGACGGAGATACCGATAACCGCGTAGTGAATCAGGGCGAAGTTGTAGACGCTGTCGACGTCGGCGCCGCCCTCCAGGATCCGGTAACCCAGGCTGAGTTCCAGCCGTCGTACGGGCGCCCAGTGTGCCAGCAGGGCGATGTCTTCCGCGCGGCCCTGTGGCGCGGCCAACGCGTCGCCTCCGCACGAAAACCGCAATCGGTCGGTCAGGCGCACATCCAGGTCGAAATTAATCAGCGGCACGAAGCCGACGTTGTCCTCTTCCGCCACACGGTCATCGCCTTCGAGCCGAATCGCCGCATCCCGGATCTTCGCCGTCACGCCCAGGCCGAACGTCAGCCGCGCACCACGAGAGAGCGTGCGCCGATAGGTCAGTCGGTACGAGTTGAATGTGTAGCGCGCCCTCACGTCCGTGCCGGCGGGAAAGTCGACATCTTTGAATAGAATATTCTTGTCGGTGCGGGCACTTGATTCGATCGTCAGGGGAGCCATCAGAATCGAGACGGTGTTCCGCCCCCCCCACGAATAGGTGAACCGGCCACGGACATAAAACGTTACGTCGGCGTCCAGATCGTCGATCAATGAGAAGCGCGTGCCGGTTGCGTTGGGAACACTGACCGTATTGTACGTCGCCGCGGCGACACCCGACTCCAGTTCGGCACGCCACTCCGCCGACCACGCCCCACTGCTGGCCAGTGCCAGAACCAGAACCAGAACAGCCCCGCGTACCGCCTTCATCTGTTTCATCGCATCACTCCCCCGGATTCGTCTCGGGTAATCATAACACGATTGAACATATATCCGCAATCTCCGATTACGGTCCACTGGACTTGCCTGCCCTGCCTATCTCACACTCCGCTGCGACGGCACCCCCGTCTTCACCCCCGCATTGTTGAGACACGTCAGCCCGATCCGAATGGCATCGTAATCGGCCTTCCCCTCGAGGTCGTCGAAGATCGGGCGCAGGCGGTCCAGGCCGACACGGTTGGCCGCGTCGCGTATGAGTGAGAATGTCTCGGAATCCAGCCACGGTTCGGGTGATACCTGTCCACTGCGTTCGAGATAGCTCACCAGATACCGCACTAATGTCGAGCGCGCCCGATGCAACTTGTTGCCGACGTCAACGATCGGCATCCCCCGGCTGAACATCGCGTGTGCCGCCAGTTCGGCGGCATTCGTCAGCGGTTCGGGAGGCAGCGCCGCGGCTTTCGGCGGCTCGGTCACTGCGGCGGTAACATCGGTCGCCAGGTTCCGTTCCTGACACCACGCTACAATCGCGCGCACGAATGTCGGACCGTACTCGCCGCACTTCTTCTCCCCCACACCGCCGATTTGCAGGAATGTCCGGAGCGACCCCGGGCGCCGTTGCGCCATCGTGACCAGAACCGCGTCGCTGAAAACAACAAACGCCGGCACATTTCCCTCGTCGGCCAGACGACGACGCAGCGCGCGCAACTCGTCGAACAGCTCCTGATTCTCTTTCGTGACCAGCGGCTGAGCCTTGGTCACACGCCGTCCGGTTGCGCGACGGGGGTTGACAATGAACGGTGTGGTCTGACCGCGCAGAACCTCCCAGCCCTGCGCCGTGACGGTCAGTCCGTCCGATTCGGGCGACGACACCAGGAATTCCTGCTGCCGCAATTGCTCGATCCAGTTGCAGATGTCCTGACGGGCGCACTCACGCAGAACGCCGAACGTTGATAGCTGATCGTGCCCTTGCCGGGGGATGCGTTCGTCGTCCGATCCGGTCAGCACGTGTCCGATGTAGTCGGCGGTCTGCGGCTCGCCCAGCCGCACCACGCAGGAGAGGATCTTCTGCGCGACCGTGAGCGGATCGGCGACCGGCTCCGCTTCGCCGAGACAGCGGTCGCAGGCACGGCAATTCGGCGAGTCGTACGCCTGCCCGAAATACGCCACCAGCGCCCGGTGCCGGCACACATCCGCCTCACAGAATTTCGACAACTGCGAGAGTTTGCGTAGGGCGGCCTTCTGCGGCTGCGGATCGAGACCGCCGAGAATTCTGCGCCACAACACGAAATCGCCCGGCCCCCAGAGCAACACACATTCCGCCGGGAGACCGTCGCGTCCCGCCCGCCCCGCCTCCTGCTGGTAATTCTCGATCGACTTCGGCGCGGCGGCGTGAAGAACATAGCGGACGTTCGACTTGTCGATCCCCATCCCGAACGCCACCGTGGCGACGATGATGTCAACATCCTCGCGCGTAAAGGCCTCCTGGTGACGCTTGCGGTCGGCGTCGTCCAGGCCGGCGTGATACGGCAACGCGCGGTACCCGACCTCCCGCAACGACGAGCAGAGATCATCGACATTCCGCCGACTGATGCAGTAGATGATCCCCGACTCCCCCTTATGGCGTTCGATCACCGAACAAATCTGCTCCCACTTGCGCGACTTGCGTTCGACGCGATAGGTCAGATTGGGCCGGTCGAACGAACCTACATGCACCGCCGGCGATCGCAACGCTAAGTGGTCGGTGATGTCGGTGCGCACCCGCGGGGTGGCGGTGGCGGTGAACGCATGAATCCCAACCTCGGGGAACATCTGCCGGAGCACCGTCAACTTGCGGTAATCGGGACGGAACTCATGCCCCCACGAACTGATGCAATGCGCCTCGTCGATCGCGAAGAACGAGGGTTTGAGCGAACGCAGCAGATCGGTGAAACGCGGCGAGGCCAGACGCTCCGGCGCGACATAGAGGAGCTTCAGTTTCTGCTCCGTTAGTTGCCGTTCGACCGCCGAGCGTTCCTGCGACGACTGCATGCTGCTCAGACAACCGGCGGCGATCCCGCAGGCGCGCAATGCGTCGGTCTGGTCCTTCATCAGCGACAGAAGCGGCGTCACCACGATCGACAAACCGGGCATCGCCACCGCCGGAGCCTGAAAGCAAAGCGACTTCCCCCCACCGGTCGGCAGCACCACCACCGAATCGCGTCCGGCCAGCACGCAGGCCATCGCCTCCGCCTGCAGCGGCCGCAGCGTATCATGTCCCCAGTACTTGCGGATCAGGGGCAGCAGCGAAGCTGCGTTGACAGGAGCGGGCTCGGTCATGACGATGCGCGAAGATGGCCGAGACGGCGAAACCGCGTCAATCATCTTGTTCGACAAGCCTGAAATCAAGGGGGGCAGAGATACGAGATCGCGGCAAGTGCAACGGGGGATTGGCGTTACAGCGGAGCAGGAATTCCAACTCTAATAACGTACCGTAGCTCTCCGGATCAAGGCATCCTCAGATGATAGACCGTGTCCCACTTCTGATAGACAGTGGCGTACAGCTCTCTGGTCGAGAGGGCGTAGACGACAGACCAGGTCGTGCCTTTCTGGGTGACATCCTGCAGAATGTCCATACCGGCTTGCCAGTCCACATCCCCCTTCGTCTTCTCGAGGGTTTCGGACATGCTGCGATAACGCCAGCATTTCTCTCGCAGCTCGGCATCCGGCACATTGTATATGGGTCTTGTGGTAAGCACCTGCCAGGACTTGTCCCCGTAGATTATCCGCCATTGATCGTCATCGTACTCCAGAATAACGGACCGGCCTGATGAATCGGCAACGATGAGATGACCGTTGAGGGAATTCTCGTCGAGATCAAAGGGGACATGCTGCTCGGCCAGGTTCACCGCTTCTTCGACGGTCTTCGTTTGATCGAGAATCTTGCGGACCAGGTAGGTGACGAATACCCGTTCTTGGTCGCCCACGGATTCGTGCGTGACTTCCCGCACACCGGCAAGGGCAACGGCCAGACCGTACTCATTGATTCCGTCGGTCGCGTAGAATGGCGCCAGGAGCAGGTTGTGTGCCAGCGGACTCAATTTGATCTGCTCCAAGTCCAGATTCAACGGATAACCTAAGTCGATCGCGCGGCAAAACGAAATCGCGGAGTATCCATTGGGGGGTTGATAGAGACTGATGATGATGGAACCGACATTCTGATTATCCCAATTCCGACCCATGATGACCGAATTCTCAGCGGCCACCGAGAACACGCTGCAATACCGCCAGGTGTCGTCTCTCCACGGATTGTCGATCGCGTCCTGATTGAGCCGCCGGAACATCTCCTCACGATCGCCGAAGTGAGTGATCAGATACAGCCCATCCTGATAGAGCCCGCCGGTCCCCTGGACCTTGACCAGACTCTCCAATGTCCGGGACGTATCCGAATCGGATGCAGGGGGCTGCCCAAACTCGATGTCAATGACTTCGCCTTGAGCCGAGACAAATCCCGAGAACAAAAGAAACAAGATTGCTGTCAGGGCGATTGTTGTGCTCTTCATGTTGTCAGATAGCATTTTGGAACGCTCCCGCGTGGCGTTGCCCGGTTCATGCACATTGATACGGAATGAGGTACGGGGAGGTTGCATTCGCAGGAAGGACCGGGAGACCTCACAGTTCTAGGGCCTGTTGAAAAACCTCACGGCACAGGGAATCGAATCGCCCACCCGGTGCAGACAACGTCTCAGTCGAGAATGGGCCTGCAGCGTGACAAGAGATTAGCCCAGGGCGTATCGCAGATCCCGCGAAGCGGGGAGCCCTGGGATCAGAGAGCAACACAAAGAAGGAAGCCCCGGAGGGGCGATACGGACCTTTTTCAACAAGCCCTTCTACTATGTGAGAGGTGGATTACCCCGCGGCGTCCCCTGCCACGGAATGGCCGGTGGCGGGGGCCCGCGCACCAGGACCGGATCGGCCGCGGATTGATTATATTCCCGGATGGACCGACCGCCGGATTCCCGGGCGGATGGGGCACTGAGAGGCAGAATGGCTTTCACCGACGAGGAAATCGCACAATACGGCGACAGCGCGGCGGCATTCTGCCAGCGCCGCATTCCCGTACCTACTCAGGACGGCCCTTGGATGGGCTTTCGGATCGAGGGTCAGAGCATCATCCTCCTGGAATTCCGACCTCATTGGCAGAATAAGTCCCTACTGGTGCAAAGCCCAATTGCCAAGACGACGTTCGTCAGACGTACGGACGAATGGAGAATCTACCGGATGCGTGCGGACCTCAAGTGGCACGGGTACGCGCCGTGCCCGGCGGTGGCGTCGTTTGAGGAATTCCTGGAGGAAGTCGACCGGGATGAGTACTGCTGCTTCTTTGGGTGATGGGGGGGGGGCGGTGCCCCGTATGAGGGAACCGGCTCACCCGGCTCGGAGGCGAGTTACGCAAGCCCTGACCTAAGAAGCGGTCAGGGCCACCGGCCGGACTCGAATATGTTCCAGGGTCAAAGGCTGCCTGCCGACTACTCCACGGGGATAACATCCCATCCAATGAGATCCTGTTCAAATGTCTGACATCGATCCCGGTGCAGGGCAACGCAAAGAAAGTGGCTCGGACGTGACAGGCCGACGTAGGCGACCTTGATGGTTTCCTTGTTGTACCTATCTCGTTTGACACCAGCACCGAGAGAATGATCTTCTCCACAGAAGCATTTCGCGAGTCGCTCTGATTCGTACTTCCCCTGGTAAAAGGTCTCCACGTATAGCGTCGCAAGGTGCGTCTCACCCTTCGCTGAATGAACTGTCCCTACCTCGACCTTTATCCCTGTAGCCGGACATTGGAATACATTACCATGATGCAGGCCTTTGACCGCGGACAGATCAAGATCATCTACCACGGCATTGCCCTCGATGAATCCCTTGGACTTGATGACTTTTGCCCCAAACGCACTCAAGAGCTGAGGAACAAACGCCCGCATTTCCCTTAGCACTTGCTCGTCCCTGCCTCTGTAAAGGTCTCTGCTCCATGCGAAGACTCGGCCTTGAAATGCTTCGTACAGCTTCGCGTCGTTCTCCCGGAGATGAACATATAGCGACCCCGTACGGAAGTCCTTGCCACCCTCCTGAGTGATCTCTTCCCTCCGGAGTACTGAAACCAGGCCACCGAGAATGCTCTTCCGCGCAGCATTGAGTAGATGAGCCTGCTGGATATCTACATTCCAGAGCGCTAGGTGACTCCTCAAACTCGGGTGACGGGTCCTCGGACGCAACAGTGCACGTTCAAAGCTCGGGTGATAACTCTTGAGAGTTAGCTGATCCTCCTTCTCCTTGCTTACCCAACCGATACACTTTATGGGGTATCGTGATGCTCGAAGTACCTCTTGAGGGATACGCTCACGTACAAGTTGCGTGAAACGAGGCAACACTGCCTCTCTGGTCTCGTTCGAAAACACCAGTATGCAGGGTCGTATCTCATCCGCCTGTCTTCCGATGATCTCGAAGGACGGATCAAGTGCAAAACAATGGACTACATCCGCTATCGCTTTCGACAATCGATGGCTACCTGATAGTGGCAGGACTGTCTCCCTATCGATCCAAATATCTTCGAGACTCACGCGATCACTATAGATGGCCTGATTTTTGTCGCCAATCCGCTGATACG
>DATKYL010000137.1:0-4547 GCA_035528515.1 Acidobacteriota bacterium
CGCGGGGGAGCGGTTGTTCACGATGTGATCGGCGTGCCCGCCATCGCAGCATCGTAACCGACATCACGACAGGCCGCGCCTGCGGCCTGTTCTCATTGGAAAGACCTTGCCCGCAGGTGGTGTCAATGCGTACCTTAGGTATGTCACGTGCCGGCCGTCGCCGGGGCCGTAAGCCGTTGGTA
Source organism: Acidobacteriota bacterium (assembly GCA_035528515.1). Taxonomy (GTDB): domain Bacteria; phylum Zixibacteria; class MSB-5A5; order WJJR01; family WJJR01; genus DATKYL01. The sequence continues at coordinate 183 of DATKYL010000137.1, forward strand.
TACAATGGTTTGCCCTGTCTTGCGAGGCCTGTGTGATTTTTTGGCGGACGGCACGTCGAGGAGGAAAGATGGCGAAAAAGGCCAAGGGTGAATCCACGCCGCGAAGTCAGGAAAAGCCAAAAGCTGCGACCGCAAGCACGCTGAAGGGTCCCGGCACCAAGGCCGCGAAACCGGCAGCCGGAGCCACCGCGGGTGCCAAGCGAGCCAAAGCTGCCACCAAGGCCAAGGCCCTGCCCGGGAGCGCATCAGTCGCCGCCCCAGCGGCGGGTCGGCCCGCGACCCGGGTGTCAATTCCTGCTCCCGCACCGGTGACGGCACCGCAGGCCCAAAAGGGCGACAAGGATAAGAGGACGCGTAAGGGCGCGAGCGATATCAAGAAGCTCGTCTATTTTTTCGCTCCCGGAGAGGTCGAGGGCGATGCCACGATGCGTGATCTTCTCGGCGGCAAGGGTGCTGGGCTGGCAGGAATGGCCCAGGCCAAGCTCCCGGTTCCGCCGGGCTTTACCATCACAACCGAGGCGTGCAACCTGTTTTATGGCAACAGGATGCGCCTCCCGCAGCCCCTCAAGACGGCACTCAAGGAGTACATGCGCCGTATTGAGGCGGCCATGGGGAGGAAATTCGGGAGCAGTGACAAGCCACTTCTCGTCTCGGTGCGGTCGGGGGCAAAATTCTCGATGCCGGGGATGATGGACACGATTCTCAATCTCGGTCTCAGCGACAAGACGCTCAGCGCGCTGATCGAGGAGACCGACAACGCCCGTTTCGCATATGATAACTACCGCCGCTTTATCCAGATGTTCGCCAACGTTGTCCTGGGAATCGACAAGGACGTCTTCGAGGGGGTCATCACCCAGCGCAAGAAGGCGAGCCGCGTAAAACGTGACGCGTCGCTCTCGGTTGACAACCTTAAAGAGATCATCACGGAGTACAAGAAGATCGTCCATCGTCACACGCGCGAGCCGTTCCCGGATGATCCGTGGGTGCAATTGACGCTGGCGGTCGAGGCGGTCTTTAAGTCGTGGAATAACCCGCGCGCGATCACGTACCGCAAGCTTAACGACATCCCTTCCGATATCGGCACGGCCGTCAATGTGCAGGCGATGGTGTTCGGCAACACCGGTGAGAACTCGGCAACCGGCGTGGGGTTTACGCGGAATCCGTCAACCGGCGCCAAGGAGTTTTACGGCGAGTTTCTCACCAACGCCCAAGGTGAGGATGTGGTGGCCGGTGTGCGTACCCCCCGGCCGATCGCCGAGTTGAAGGAACTGATGCCATCGGCGTACAAACAGTTGAAGGACATTGCCTCCCGGCTGGAGAAGTACTACCGCGACATCCAGGACTTCGAGTTCACCATCCAGGACGGCGAACTCTTCATGCTGCAGACCCGGACGGGCAAGCGCACGGCAGCCGCATCGGTGCAGACGGCGGTGGACATGGTCAAGGAGGGGTTGATCACCAAGGACGAGGCCATGCTGCGTATCAATCCCGAGGACCTCGATCAACTCCTGCATCCGCGTCTCGACCCGGCCGCCGATGTGACTCCGATCACCAAGGGACTGGCGGCTTCACCGGGGGCGGCCTCGGGCAAGGTGGTATTCACCGCGGAAGACGCGGCCCTGCGTGCCGCCAAGGGCGACCGGGTCATTCTCGTCCGGAACGAAACCAATCCAGACGACATTCAGGGTATGGCGGTGGCCGCCGGGATTCTCACCGCGCGTGGGGGGATGACCTCGCATGCGGCGGTTGTGGCGCGGGGCATGGGCAAATGCTGCGTGGTGGGGGCTGAGGCGATCCGGGTCAACGAGGAACGGCGCACCATGACCGTCGGTGCCACCGTCGTCCGGGAGAAGCAGGTGATCACCCTCGATGGTTCTACCGGCAACGTGATGCTGGGCGAGGTGCCGACGATCGAGCCGGAGCTGTCGGCCGCTTTCACGACGCTGATGTCATGGGTCGACAAGGCACGCAAACTCGGCGTGCGCACCAACGCCGATACGCCCGAGGACGCGGCGCGTGCGGTCCGCTTCGGCGCCGAGGGGATCGGCCTGTGCCGCACTGAACACATGTTCTTCGCTCCCGATCGGCTGCCGCACATGCGGCGCATGATCCTCGCCGACACGGCCGAGGAACGTCAGTTGGCGCTGAACAAGCTTCTGCCCTACCAGCGTTCGGATTTCAAGGGGATCTTCCGTGCGATGGATGGCCTGCCGGTCACCATCCGCACACTCGACCCGCCGCTGCACGAGTTTTTGCCTCAGCGACGAGACGTGGAGGCGGAGATTACCGCTCTGCGGGCTAAAGAGGACGAAGTCTCCTATGAAGAATCGCTCGCGATCAAAGAGGAGATCACCACCAAGGAAAAGACCCTCGAACGCTTGGAACAGTTGGTCGAACAGAACCCGATGCTCGGTCATCGGGGCTGTCGTCTCGGTATCACCTATCCGGAGATCACCGAGATGCAGGCCAAGGCGATCTTCTCCGCTGCCTGTGACATGGACAAAGAGGGAATCAAGGTGCATCCTGAAGTGATGATCCCTCTGGTCGGTACGGTCGAGGAACTGCGCCACCAGCGGGAGATTGTCGAGCGCGCCGCCGAGGAAGTGTTCAAGAAGCGCAAACTACGCGTGAACTACAGAGTCGGCACGATGATCGAAGTTCCCCGGGCGGCATTGACCGCGTCGCGCATCGCTGAGGCCGCCGACTTCTTCAGTTTCGGTACCAACGACCTGACCCAGATGACCATGGGCTTTTCACGGGACGATACCGGCAGGTTCATGGGGATTTACATCGACAAAGGAATCCTCCCCGCCGATCCGTTCGTCTCACTCGATCTGGAGGGCGTCGGGCAACTTGTGGAGTTGGCGGTCGAACGCGGGAGGGCGACCAATCCGAAGTTGTCGATCGGCATCTGCGGCGAGCACGGTGGTGATCCCCGGACCATCGCGTTTTGCAGTCGGATGGGACTCTCCTACGTGAGCTGTTCGCCGTACCGTGTGCCGATCGCCCGCCTCGCGGCGGCACAGGCACAACTGGGGACAGTCTCCGACAGCCAGAAGTGAACGGGTCTCCGCGGCCACTGCACCCCGGAGCGATGTTCTTGACGAATAGGGATCTCTGACCGCTTCGCAGGAGAGCCGTGACCGGCGACGCTCAACGACGGATCGCCGCACGGAATTCGGTGTCGGGTTGCCGTCGCGCGAAGTGAGGGTTCTGCGATGAGACCACGACGCCCACGGAGTCAGATTTCCGCGAATCTGGCCTCGCGGCGACCCGTTTCGGAATCAACCATTCATCGCCTGTCCGCCTACTACCGAGTTCTCTCCGCGCTGGAGGGCGAGGGTTATCACACCGTCAGTTCCCGCGATCTGGCGGAGCGGGAACATCTGACGCCCGCGCAAGTGCGCAAGGACCTCTCGTCGTTCGGGTCGTTCGGGAAACGAGGGTTGGGCTATCCCGCCCGGGAGCTGAAGGCGCGGATCGCTAAGATCCTGGGCATCGATCGACACTGGAACGTTGGCCTCGTCGGCGTCGGGCACGTGGGGTCGGCGCTGGTCTCCTACAAGGAGTTCCAGAAGCACGGATTCATGATCAAGGCGATCTTCGACAACGATCAGCGCAAGATCGGCTCCAATCACAAGGGCATGGTCATTTCCGATATATCTGATCTCCCCGCCGCGGTCCAGAAACAGAAGCTGCAAATAGCAATCATCGCGGTTCCGGCGTCGGCGGCGCAGCGCGTGTGCGACCAGGTGCTGGAGGCGGGCATCAAGGCCATTCTGAACTTTGCCCCCGTACGCCTCAAGGTCCCTCCCGACGTCATCGTCCGCACCGAGAACATGGCGATGGAACTCGAATTCCTGTCCTTCCACATAACCAACGCGAGCGACAGTTCGGACACGTCGGTCTGACGGTACGATCGGGTATTCTCCGGTTCTCGTGTCGGCCGCGAGGGGGGGAAAGTGGCTGAGGCAGGGCCCGGCCATACTCATGCCGAATCGCGCCGTGCGCGAGGCGACTGCTGCTCGGGCCCCTGCCGGCCGCCCGGGGGCGCGGTTGCGTGCCTCGCGCCCAAAAACACATGGCCGGTACGGAGGGGGACCGGTATATTTGTCCTCTAATTCCAGCCGACGGCAGGGCTGAATGGTGGAGCGAAGGAGCAGTCAGTCGATGTGAGGGGAGACCGAAGATGAAACTGAGTCACCGTGAGCAGGACGGCATCGTCATCCTGGAGCCCAAAGGGAAGATCATGGGGGGACCGGATGCCACGGTGCTGCATGATCAGATGCACGAGATGATCGCGCAGAAGAAGTTGCGCGTGGTGATCGATCTGGCGAAAGTGGACTGGATGAACTCGACCGGGTT